>JAJZPU010000026.1 GCA_021811055.1 bacterium | reverse complement strand
CTCATCCAATATCTGCGCCGCGCGGCGGTCTTGCATTACAGCCCCTCCATGGAGGAATTATTCAGAAAAGAGCTTATCGAGGAACACCTGAACATACTCATGCAACACGGCGCGCGCTTTAAGAATTCCGACCTCACGCTTCTCAAAAAACTCATCGAAGCATACGGGAACATGCGCTACAGCCAGTTCCCCATCATTCCACTCGAGGTGGCGATCATCGAGGGACTGAAATAGAATGGACGCGCAAAAAAACCAAGGTATTACTCTTGGTTTTTTTTCGATTCTTCAATGATATAGCATATTTTTCTCGCAGATTTCGTAATAATGTTTCTCATTTCACTTTGAATATTGGTTTCTTTGAGGGCCTTCGCGGAAATATAGGGGCTTGATCTTTGATTGTCGATACTATCAAGCGAAAGATTGTCTTCCAACAAGACCTCCTTTACGTTACTTTCGAAATCATCCCACACCTCGGAAAGACGCTCTTTTGTCCGACTGTCATCTTCGGAGAAATTGGAAAGCAGCGCCTCGCCAAGCAACTGCGATTCAACAAGCATCCGGTAAAGCGTCTTGTCGCGCACCTCAAGACTCCGGATCTCAATGCGATTTGAAGAACTGTTTGTATATCCTTCCGGTCTTTTTTTCTTGCTTGGACTCGATTCTTTCCATGTATTGTATCTCGTATTGGTCTTTCTTTTTTCAAGACGCTCGGGAGAAGTGAACGCATACGTCAATGCGTTGGTAAGTACATCTACCGAATTTTCATATTGAGCGCGCACCGAACGATCCGTGTTATTTAAGTTCTCTCTGACGTCGGGATATACACCAAGGTTCACATGAAGAGAAAAATCTCCGCTTCCCCGTATTTTCTTTCCGTTCCTTTCCACGTCGTTTTCCGTTTCAATGAATCCCCCGCGGATAAGTTCGTGTACGATGGCGCTTTGCGTTTTTGCGCTGTAGGAAAAATCGGGAGCGAATTCCCACGCCTCATCACAACCCTCAGGAATACCGAGTTCCTTTGTAGCTTCGCATACGTCGTTGTCAACACTAAAACGCGAAGGAACCTCAACCTCGACTCCGATCGTCGGAAGATAGGGACTTTCCTCCGCCTGCTTTTCCTCCTCTATGAAATTCTTGAATTTTTTCAATACTTCCTTTTTTTCCTTTTCGGAATACACGACACTCCCCCTCCTCAAAAAATCATTGAATATGTGGAGATTCATCGCGGGAAGTAATTTCTCGGGGATATGGGGAAAAGATTTTGTGATAGACTCCGTATTCTTAACGAAATCATCTATGGTTTCACTATTAAACCCTCTGGAGCGGTCGTTCTCTTCATGATACGGAAACACGTCCTCATAATCATCCACATCAAACTCATCTACACGACCACGTTCATCGAGATAAAAATCATCGTCGTCATCGTAAAGGTTACGAGCTTCCGGCACTGGCCATCCCGAATCGTCGGTCTCGACAAAAATAATCCGTTCCGCCTCGGTCATGCGTTCTTCCCGGTTCATTTCCGGATGCGTGAACCGCAACGCTTCGGCGATATCGTCGATACAAAAGCCCCTCGGATTGTTGCGCATCACTTTTATTCTGTCGATGAATTCCTGTGCGGAATTCAATATCGTTTCTCTTCCCTCCTCCGTCATGGCGCCGATCGGCATATCCTGGAGAACACCAAAAATAATTCCGCGGCACGAACGGTCGTCGTCTTCCCATATCTTTTCCTGTGTGAGCGTTCGCGCAAGGTGCGTGGAAAGATTTTCAAATGCGGGCGCTTTCCGTTCGTCTTTTTTCATGAGTACCTCTGCGCCTCGCACGGTGTCGAGGAGATAGAACAATCCCGAATCGTCGCGCGCGGGCATCGCTTCAATGTATGAAGCGAGCACCGAAAGCGTCTCACTTTCGGTGTGGCTTTCCGAAAACTCCCTGAGCATCTGGGAGATCGTGTTGTTCTTGATGGACGAACTCACTCCATCCCTCGCATGGTCCACGACGTAGTCGATATCCTTCTTTAATCTGTCGAGCGTTTCCGCATTAATATTCGGATTTTCCCTCTCCACCGTTTCCCAGACGTCCTTCTCTTTCGGCATCTGAAGTGTTTGGGATTCTTCAAAACGTTCCATATACCTATATAGTATGATTTCCCCCGCTTTTGGCAAGTAAAATAAAAATATCTGCACTTAAAAAAAGGATCATCCTTCAAGATGATCCTTATAATGTTGATCTGTTACAATTGTTGCTCAAGCGAGCTTGGTGTGTACGCCATCCAACGCCGTGACGCCATCCGAGTTAACTTCGAGAAGCCAATCGTTGACTTTAATAAAAACGACCACGTCGCGAAACCGGGACCACAAATCAACGGTTGCGTAGTGGGGCGACACCGGCGCCGAACTCAAATACGAATATGGATTCTCACGACTGCCATCACCCTCAATGAAATTCTCGCTGTAGCGATGACCCTCATACTCTACATCCCGGTCCCTTGGCTCAAGGATTGTTACATCCCCCTTGTGAGATCCGGATACGTGAATGGGTGGGGCCGCCCTTCGAATTTCCGCAAAACTTCTAGTCATATTACCTCCATTTAATTGATTGATGCTAAAAATAAAATACCACTAAATGTGGTGTTGGGTCAAAAGCTAGCATATGGGATGATATTAGAATAAAAATCAACTTGTGAAATAGTAGAAATCTATTTTATTTTCTTAAGTGCGTTCACCTTTTCTTCAATACTTTTTACCTTCTTCTTCCATCTCACTAATGTGTCCATATATACACCTAGATACTCAGTGGCTGAAAGTTCAAAAAATTGCACATTCCCAATTACCGTCTCTTTTAATGTTTCCAAACTTATATGTACATTGGTTATATCGCTCTCTTCTTCAAATCCAACACGTTCATCGTTTCGAATGAATTCATGTTTATAGTATATATCCCTCGAAAAACCAATTTCCGACATAATCTGTTCTAACCTTTCAAAATCATCAACCAAAATTCCATTTGGCAGGACAATATCAATATCATCTATCGCCGATTGCTTGATAATACGGGACAATCCGAGAGAGCCGAAAAGAATTGGGGTGATCCCGTTTTTATTCAACGCACCGGCAATTTCTAAAAACACTTTAAATTTTGTTTCATCTATATCTCCCATTAATTTATCTTTTTGGTCTATGTGCTGCGGGACAGGGATTCCTCCTCACCCGTCGCTTCCGCCAACCGGCGGAGCTCCTCCATCGGAGCCCGGGTTCCTCGCTTCCGTTTCACTCTTCGCGTTCGCGCGCTCGGATACCCTTCAAATCCCTCAAAAACCGTATAGCGGGGTGGGATTCGAACCCCGATACCCGCGGCGATGTCCTACCATTTCACGAAACGAGGAGAATGACTGAAATGACTTCCGTCCATTGCTGCGGGACTTGGATTCGAACCAAGATACTGGGCTTCAAAGGCCCATGTCCTACCATTAGACGATCCCGCAGCAATGCACATAAGATAAAATTTCAGTTATTTCCGAGCGAGTGAAAGGGCAAGCGAAGCGCCACCGTTAGACGATCCCCCACTACATGCAACATTTGGAATATAACCCAATTTTCGTACAAAAACAAAGTCACTTCGATGCGTTTTCTCTCCATCACAGAATTGGATTAAAATTATAAGAATGAAAACCATAGAAATTTCGAGCGTCGCGGAATTGAACTCATTCCTGAAAGAAAACAGGTTCTGGGGAAACGGGAAGAATTTCAGAATAGACACGCTCCACGCGACATGTGCCTCTTCCCCGCGCGACTACGAAAATCTCTATGGCATCTATCTCACAAAACCGGACCACGCGTGGATGGGGCTCTGGATGGGAGTCACCTCGAGGAAAAATCTCAAGAAGCGGAATTTAAGATACAGAAGGCCGGACACAAAGAACGGCGACCACATCGGCAGACTCGAGATCTATTCCGAGAAAGACGATCTGAAAGAATATCTTTGCAATACCGCATTCCTCTACTTCTTCGATCCCAAAAAATACGCCGATGCGGAGACGATCGACTGCTCGAATCTGCCACCGAAAGAAAAAATCCCTTTCCTTAAAGAAAGAGGACTCAAAGATGCATCGATCGAAAAAAACGGAATCCCCAACGACACCTATCTCTATCCCTCGGACAAAAAAGCGATCGTCACAATCGACGCGTGGCAGATCGCGCTCGTTAATTTTGGCACGATCACTCCCGACATCGGGATCGAACTCGGAAAAAACGTCATCGACGCACTCCGCGCGCGGGTAACGCCGACACACATTGAGGTGGATGATAATTATATAAAGGGATGAAATTATTTGTGAATTCCATGCATATCGGGGTATAATGCTCCCCTGATGATCACGAATGAAGTCATACTCAGATTCAACGAGGTGTCCTTCGAATACGGCGCCAAAAAACCCATTCTCGATGCGGTTGAATTTTCCGTGCGCCGCGGATCGAAGATAACGCTCATGGGACAGAATGGCGCGGGAAAGAGCACCATCTTTCGCCTCATCACGGGCGACCTCGAACCGGAATCCGGCACGGTGACCCATGGCACCGATCTCACGATCGCCCTCTCGAAACAGGTCATTCCTCGCGGCGAGCTCGATATGACCGTAAAGGAATTTTTCGAGTCCGCATTCGCGAAGAAGGTATACGACATAGAGCCGCGTATCAAAAAAATATTGGACGTGGTGAACGTGCAAGCGCCGCTCGACCGCCCGCTCAAAACTTTTTCCGGAGGACAACAGGCGCGCATTCTTCTCGCGCAAGCGCTCATACAGGATTCCGACATTCTTCTCCTCGACGAGCCGACGAACAATCTCGACAAGGAAGGCATCGCGCATCTCACGAAATTCCTCATCGACTACGAAAAAACGGTCATCGTCATTTCCCACGACGCGGACTTTTTGAACTCATTCACGCAGGGCGTGCTCTATCTCGACATTTTCACGAGAAAGATCGAGCAATATACCGGCAACTATTTTTCGCTCATCGAGGAGATTCAAAATCGCCTGGAACGCGAGCGGATGAAAAACGCGCGCCTCGAAAAAGAGATCGAGCACAGAAAGGAACAGGCGAATTTTTTCGCCCAAAAAGGAGGACACATGCGCGATGTGGCGAAAAAAATGAATAAGAACATTTCGAAACTCGAGGAAGAGATCGTGGAAACCCGCCAGGAAGACAAGACCATCCGCCAGTTCTTCATCCCCTGCCAGGAGGAACTTCCGACGCCAGTCCTCACTTTGAAACAAGTCTCCGTCATAAAAAACCACAAAGCGACCATAAAAAAAGTGAATATCGCGGTACGGAAAAAAGAACACCTTCTGCTCTCGGGACCGAACGGCATCGGAAAGACAACGCTTCTCGAGGCGCTCGCGAAACGCCACGCGAAAGGAGAAGAAATAGCGAGTGATATTCGTATCGGCTATTATCGGCAGGATTTTTCCACGCTCGACTTTGAAAAGACGGCATACGAAACGTTGAATGAGTTCTCGACCACGATGAACGAGGAACAGCTCCGTTCCCACGCCGCGGGATTTCTTCTGACGACGGAGATATTAAAAACAAAAGTGGGAGCGCTCTCCGAAGGACAAAAGGGACTTGTGGCATTCGCGCGGCTCGTGCTCGAACGCCCGGGACTCCTGATCCTCGACGAGCCGACGAACCACATCAACTTCCGCCACATTCCCATCATCGCGAAAGCCCTCGACCGTTTCGAGGGCGCAATGATACTCGTGAGCCACGTTCCGGATTTCGTCAAAAAAATAAAAATAGACCACGTCCTCGATCTCGGGGCGCTCTAAAAAGAAGCATTATCTCCCGTGGGAGCGCACGCTCACTTTGTCCCACAGCTCCACCTTGTCTCCGAGCACCGCTCGTCTGCCGTTTATAAACACCCGATTTTCCATAATAAGTTTGTCCGCCTCCCTGCGCGTGGAGTGTTTTTTGAACGCGAGATATTTATTGATGCGTACCGGGAATTCAAGTTTTTCCATAATAAATAGAGTATATAATTATTTCTCCGCCGCCGACTTCCCCGCGACAAACCCCGTGGTCCAACAGAGCTGAAGACTGAAGCCACCCGACGGGCGATCGATATCCAACACATCTCCCACGAGATAGAGATTTTGAAAAAGACGTGATCGCATTGTTTTGAAATCCACCTCATCGAGGACGACTCCCCCGCTTGTCACGATTGCCTTCTCGGGGCCAAGAAGTCCCTTGACCTGCATGGGAATATCCTTCAACACATGCATGAGCCGCAGACGCTCTTCCCGCGTGATGCCGTTGCACTTTGTTTCTTTATCAATACCGGAGTGAAGAACAAGAATAGGAACAAGCGCCGAAGGAACGATATCCCCGAGCGCGTTCCCGAAATTTTTCTTATCGTGCGTTTTGAAAAGTTCCTGAAGTGTCGCGTTCAGCGTTCCGTAATCCTTCCCCGGAAAAAGATCGAGCGAGAGCGTGACATCGCCGTATTTCAAAAGCTCCCCCACATCTTTGCTCATGTTAAGTATCGTGGGACCGCTCACCCCGACGTGCGTAAAGAGAATCTTCCCTTTTGCAGCACCCTGCTTTTTTCCGTTTTGAAATATTGTGATCGCGACATCGGGAACGGTGACTCCCGAAAGACGTTTCACCCACGAATCTTTTATCGTAATCGGCACGAGCGATGGCGCGGGCGTGACGACGGTGTGTCCGATCTTCTTCAACCATTCGAACCCCTCCCCCGTCGAACCCGTGTCCGGTCGCGAGGTGCCCCCGGTCGCGACGACAAGAGCTCTCGACCGGAATATTTTTTTATCTTTAAGTTTCACGCCGACGATCTTTTTTTGTTCATATATGATTTCCGACACGGGCGCATTCGAAAGCACCGTAACCCCGTGTTTCTTCATGTGGCGGAGAAGAACATCAAGCACGGATTGCGCAGAGTCAGACACGGGAAACACGCGCAATTCCTTCTCCACTTTCGTCTCCATTCCTCCTGTATGAAAAAAATCAAGTGTCTCCTTCACGCTCCACTGCGAAAACGCGGAAAAAAGAAATTTTCCGTTTCCTTTGAATTTTCCGAGAAGCGCGCGATTGTCGAATTCCGCGTTCGTGACATTACACCGTCCTCCGCCCGTCAAAAGGAGTTTTTTTCCGAGTGTTTCGTTCTTTTCGAGAAGAAGCACTTTTGCTCCATTTTGCGCGGCGCTGCCCGCCGCCATCATGCCTGCCGGTCCTCCGCCCACGACGATCACGTCCCATGTGGTTTTACTCTCCATGGACGCCATCCTAACAGAAAAATGCTACCATTTCTATTATGGATGAGGTTTTCATCAATTGGGCAATAAACGAACTCGGGGGTGCCGACATCACGGAAAGAGAACGGCACGGCGACCAGAGCACGGTATACAGAATACGAACACCGCGGGACAGCTATTTTTTAAAAATCGCTCCAGATCTCGCGGCGGAACACGAGCGGCTTCAATGGCTCGAAAACAAACTCCCCGCTCCGAAAGTGATCAGTTTTATACACATCGAAGACAAGGATGTGCTTCTGCTTTCGGCGATAGAGGGAAAAAATTTTGCGGTGTTGAAAAACGAATGGCACGCGGAAAAAGTCGTCGACAAATTCGCGGAAGCCCTGCTCCGGTTCCACGAAACGAAAACACGCGACTGTCCGTTCGGAAACCCCGGAAGAAACAAGGTCCTTGTCCACGGAGACGCCTGCCTTCCGAACTTTATATGCAACGAGGATATATTCTCCGGTTATATAGATCTCGGAAACATGCGCATCGACACCGCCGACGTCGATCTCGCAGCCGCCGTCTGGAGCCTAGACCATAACCTTGGCCCGGGATACGGATTGCCGTTCCTCAAAAAATATGGCATGAGAAACCCCGATGAAGAACTGGTGAAAAAATTGAAATCACAATACGAGACGATACAAAACGAATGGTTCCCCGAAAATAATACAGGTATATAATATATGTATATGAAAAAATTTCTTATTCCCCTTTTTCTTTTGATATTACTCCTCGCCGGCACGTGGTGGCTCTACGAGTATGTAAAACCGGACATAACGAGCTTCGTGGAATGCGAGAACGCCGGGTATCCGGTCATGGAATCGTATCCGCGACAATGCAGCGCGGACGGAAAACACTTCGTGGAAGAAATAAACGAAACTATTCGTGCAGTCTTCCTGTGCGACGACGAAAAGAGCATCGCGACAGTATTTCACACCGGCATAGAACAAAGCGTTGATCTTGTATTAAGCGACGGGCGAAATCTCTCACTTCCCCAGGCGATTTCCGCGAGTGGCGCGCGCTATGCGACGAGCGGTGAAGAACTGGTGTTTTGGAACAAGGGAAATACTGCTTTTATTCTCGAAAATAGTACGGAAACATACGCCAATTGTGTCGAGAAGTTGTAAACAAAAAAACACCTCACGGTGTTTTTTTGTTTGACGCACCCCACCCTTTGTACGTACTATAAGGGCAGAAAAAATTAACAAAAGGAGCTGAACGTGGAACAGAAAAATAGGCTATTGGAAATCAATCGTGTTCTCTGGCGAACGCTTTTCCTGAATCTCTCGGTATGCATCATAAAGATAGTGCTCGGGACTGTTACGGGAATACTCGCGATTACCGCGGACGGAATCCACTCGCTTGGCGATTCCCTATCGAACATTATCGGACTTTTCGGAGTTCGTTTCGCACGAAAAAAACCCGATGAAAAATACCCGTATGGATACGACAAGTTCGAGACGATAGCAACGCTCATCATCACCGGCATCATATTCACCACGCTTTTCACCATAACAAAAAGTGGCGTTGAAAAACTACTTCATCCACAGTCCATCTTCGTGACCGCGACGACATTTTATCTCATGACGGTGTCGATAGGTATAAACATTTTTGTAGTGTGGTACGAAGGACGCGCGGGAAAACGACTGGAAAGCGAACTTCTGATAGCCGACTCGTCGGAAACAAAAGGAGACATACTCATCTCAACATTCGTACTCCTCGGATCGTTCCTCATGAGCCGGAACATATTCCCCTGGCTCGATGGCGTGATCACGCTTATCATCGCATTCTTCATCCTTCGCATTATCGTTTCCATCATCCGATCGACCGCGAAGATATTGTGCGATGCTCAGGTCATCGATCCGAAAGAGATCCACACCTGCGTCATGTCGGTGCCTGGAGCTAAATTCTGCCACGCAATACGGTCTCACGGAAGAAAAGAAAGTTGTTTTGTTGACCTTCATCTTGGTGTTGAGGAAAAAATGAGCATAGACGAAGCGCACGACATCATTTCCCACGAGGTAAAGAAGAAATTGGATGAAACATTTTCCGGAATCAGAGCGGTAAATATTCACATCGAACCCAATAATGAAAACGCGCGGGAACGAAAAAACCGCGTATTTGGAAAGAAAGATCTATATCAATGATAAAAAGACCGCCTGAATATTCGGCGGTTTTTATTTGTTATGAGGTGGCAGTAACTTTTGATTTTGACTGAAAATATTCCGTAATCCAACTAAGTTCGAATTGAGATGAATCTCATTCAAAATCTCCTTAGGTTCTTGAATATTCATATTTTTTTGAACTGCAAAAATACCATAATAATCAAAAAGAGTTATATAGAAAAACAGCAAGGCAATAACAAGCGCCAATTCTCCGTAATAACCACAAAGCATAAAAATTGCAGCTATTGGAAGCACGAGCCTTCCTACTTTGTGGACAACTCCAGGAAATACTACTACGCGTGCTTTTTTCATCACAACAAGCCCCAGTAGAAAAAGAAATGCGTCTCTAAGAAAAAGAGGAATATACCACCAAAATGCCCAATGGAGAAAATAAAGTATTGATAGATATGAAATATGAGTAACACATATATCCGATACATTATCAAACAATCTCCTCTGCGCTGTGTTTTTATCGAATCTTTTTGCAACCCGTCCATCTATAAAATCAAAAAACACTACAAGAACAACCAGAATGGTGATCCAGATATGGGGCGATAAAATTTCCGGTGGTTTCACAATATTGAACGAAAAAAGCACAATGAACACAGTCCAAAGTATTTTCACCGAGCTTAAAGCAAAAATAAAAAACATAAGAACCTCTATTCAATTTAAAATCATCTGAATGAAGTATATAATATCAATCGTTATATATTCAATAATTAAAAACACCGCTTCGAGAGCGGTGTGTATATTTTTTTATATACCCAGTCCTGCAATGGAGCGGTATGCATATCCTGCAAGAGTGCTATTCATATATCTCGAATCGTCCGTCACTTCGCGAAGAATATTGAAATGGGGCAAATCCACAACGTCGTTTTCTTCCGTGAGTTCCACCTCAAGAAGAACGAGTCCCGACGGCGTATAAAATACATCAAGTTCGAAATACTGCTGTCTCCAGACAAAACAATAACGCGTCTTTTCGATTGGCGCCGTTTTCTCCTGCTGAAAACTTCTGAGACGAAGATACTCTCCGGCATCGATACGTGATTCTTTTTCATAGCGAACACGTGCGGCATTCGTCGGGGTTTTCACCGTATGATAATATGTCGCACTTCCGTCACTTGCGACACGTTTGCGTATGCGCGCTTGTCCGTCGTAAACGCCCCCGAGATACATCTGTTCAATGTTCACTATTTGTATATTTTTCAATTCATGAACAAGATCGGGCACCGACGCGAGAAGAAATTTCCGTTCTATCTCAAGCGGCACCGGGATCCCAACGATCCGCGCAATTGCTGCAATCATCCGTTTCATCTTGAGATCGAATCCGGTCGAATTATCAATGATCTTCATGTGTGGATGACCACACCACGCATTCTGCGTACGCACATCGAGTGCGCGCGCTTCCTCCGGAGTTTCCCGCCGTGCCTTGTTGTTCTCAAGCGTATAATATTCCTCCGCACCGTCCGCCGCGGTTACGAGATGAATCACCCCGTCAAAACTGTCGCGGACATCGTGCAGTGTGAGGTTCTCCTCCCTCATCATCTTTTCGAAATCTTCGAGAGGCATATATGCCGCCCCGTCCATTGGCCCCCTGTCGTAGATGATAATCGATGGTCCATCGAAATATTTCGCGAGATTTAAAAATTCTTTCCGATACGCCATCTGCATTCCGAGAATTCTCCGCTGAATATTGATATACAACTCGGGATTTTCCGCGGCTATTTTCCCTATATCCTGTACTCCGCTGGAAAAAAACATCGTCGCGACCTCCGGAACGATAAATACCCGAAATCCCCTGTTCATGAACCACGACTGGATACTGCTCAATCCCGTTGTCTTTCCTCCGCCGGGTCCTCCCGTAACCACCAACTCATGGATAGATCCCATGGCATTTCCTCCTTATTTTTATTTATATTTACTGGCATCACTATACCCGAGAGGAAAAGAAGTTTCCATATTTGATATGAAACTGATGAGACGGTACTATTTTTATATGGAAAAGAAAATTACGCTTGCGGTGTCCGGAGAAAAAGGCTCGTTCTCCGAAGAGGCCGGACTCATCTACATGC
>JAJZPU010000025.1 GCA_021811055.1 bacterium | reverse complement strand
ACGCCTAAAGTCTAATACAAAACATTATGGACTATATACAAAAACATTCGCTTGCTATTATAGCTTTAGCAGCCGTAATATTTTCAATTTCATTTATGTATGCTCAATTTTTAGCAGCAAAAGAACTCAACAGACAAATAGTTACTCGTTGTATTTAGAAAGAAACAAACGATGGTGCAAATTATGAAAGCTGTATGACTTTGTGGCAACCATTTCTTTCTTCTTGGGCCCCAAAGGATGTTGGATCTTTTTAGAATATTTCTTCAGAATATCTTGAGATATTCCATAGATAGTTTTCGGAGTAAGTTTTGAGAGTATTTTTTACAAGAGCAGAATAAAGTCTATATTTTAAATAGCTTTTTCTGTTATTGGTGTTTTTAAAAAACATCCAAATCTACTCTCAAAACTCCTAATTTTTGATGGAAATATTAAGACCTAGAGGGGTTAGGAAATCTCTAAACAGAAGCCTGGAAAAGCCTTATACTGATTGAAAGGTGTGGGTACTAGACCACACAACACAGCACACAAACCCCCGCGCCCCGTCTCGTCCGCCAATTGGCGGAACCCTGCGGTTTCCGACGCGCATTTTTTTCCCGCTTTCGCGGGTTTTTCTATACAATATGGAATTTTATATAATAAAATCATGTCACTTACTTTTGTTGTTGGGATATTAAAAGACGGTGAAAAATTTTTGGCAGAACAACGCCAACCGACAGAAAGTTACTTTCCCAATGCGGTCATTTTTCCGGGCGGACACATTGATGAGGGGGAATCTCCGGAACATGCTCTTGCTCGTGAAATGAACGAAGAACTGGATATTTCCATTTCAGAACATTATTTTTTGGGAGAGTTTATTTACCCCGATGGAGCTAAGAGTCTGGTATTTCTTATTACGTTATGGAAAGGCGATCCGAAGTCTATCGAGGCGCAGCGGTTAGTGTGGATTGATAGTGCCGAACAACTTACTAACGAACTGGATCGCACCATGTTCGAACGCGCCAGATCTTTTTCAAAGGAAATGTAATAACGCGACTGAGAGGTGGGGGGGTGAACTCCCATCAGATAAATAGCTGATATAATCAATTTATAGTCACATGGAAAATCTTGAGGAAAAATACAAGGAGCTTCTTAAGGAGAGCACAGAAAACGACGAAAAATGATTTTATGATCTCCATAGAACTCATTCCGCCGGCGGTGTCGAATTGGGAGGTATATGGCACTCGCATATATGAGATAGAGCGGAGCATATTCAGCGAAAAATCGCTTGATGAGGAGATGATGCGGTCCGATATAAACGATCCGAATACGATCCTGGTTTTATTGAAAGACGGGGAGTCCATTGTCGGATTCACCTATGCTCTTCCGGAGAGCGAGGGAGTGGCGCGCATTGTAGACACCGTACTTCTCAAGGAATATCAGGGGCGGGGGTTCGTGGCGATGCTTATGGCGCGTCTCGAAACGGAATTAAAGAAGAATAAATATGTTTATGTCACGCGCGACGTGATGGTTGAGAACGGATACGCGGAAAAAGTGATGAAAAATTATGGTTCGAGAATCGTTGCAACAAGAGAATTTTCTGGAACGTGGGGGAGGCAACGGTATTTCAAGATCCGGCTTTGATTGAATAATTCCAAATTTCCGACCCTTCGGTTATACTCACTCTATGACATGGAGCGCGGGACTTGAGGGAAATATAATAAAGTACAATTTATATAAGATATTCACGAAGCGGGTCTTTCTTCCGCTTATCGCGATATTTTTAACCGAGATCGGGGACGTCACGCTCGCACAATTGGGTATCATCGCGAGTGTTACCGCATTCGCGCAGCTCATTCTTGAGATTCCTTCCGGCTATATTTCCGACAAGTGGGGACACAAATCGGCAATGGTGTTCGGCAGCGCGCTTTCGGCGGTTTCAGTGCTTCCCTATATATTCATGCCGAATTTTTACGGGGGACTTCTCGCGTCGGTGCTCTTCTTTTGTAGCGCGTCGTTCGTTTCGGGGACCGTGCAGGCATTCATACACGAGACGCTCCTTGCGCTGAACCGCGAGACGGAATACGCGAAAATAATGGGAAGGGGACAGAGCTACGGACTCCTCGGGAATATTCTTCTTATATCTCTTGTTCCACTCACATATCAACTGAATCCGCTACTGCCTTTTATCATCGGTTTTTTCTGCCACGCGATCTCTTGCGCGCTTGTCGTGAGTTTCGTGAACCCCCCACAAAAGATATCCATTAAAAAGCAAGAAATAACATTTTTGAAAGACTTCAAGAATATGCTTTCTGAGGGCGTGCTTTCGAAGATGTTCTTTGTTTTCATGATATTCGGAATATCGTCAACGAGTTTCAACGCTTCGAATGTGTATCGGGAGATCGTATTTAAAACCATCGGCATTCCGGTCGAATATTTCGGATTCATCCTCGCGTTCGGAAGCTTGCTCGGCGCGATCGCGGGGTATTATATCCATACGCTCAAGAAATTGCGTCCTCTTCATTTCTATCTCTTTGATATTCTTTATGTAAGCTTGACCTATATACTCATCGGTGTTACCGAGAGTCCCATTGTCATCATCATCGCATTCTCGCTTTTTCCGGCATACGACAGGACACGAAGCATTATTTTCGAGTCGCACGTGTTCGAGGAATTTCCGAAGTCGGAACACAAGGCAACGCTTATCTCCATTCTTAATTTTTTCAAACCATCGAACGGAGTATGGATTCCCGCAATTTTCGCATATATCGTATCCAAGACCGGTGTACTTTCGGGACATCTTTTTTTCGGTGTCGCGCTTCTTATCATTCTTCTTCCATTGCTTTTTGCGCATAATAAGATGAAGAAGAGGACGGGATAATCATTAGTATGAGTTGCTATAATTTCTCAGAAGTTCGATAATCTTCGATATGGGTAATTCAGAAGAAGTTAAAAAAATAGTAAAAGAAAAATATTCGGAGATTGCGAACAACGGTTCTTGTTGTGGGTGTAGTTGCAATCGAAATAAGAACATTTCGAAGAGTATCGGGTATTCCGATGATGAGTTAAAAATAGCAGGAGATGCAAACCTTGGACTTGGATGTGGCAATCCTGTTGGTTTCAGTAATATAAAAGAAGGAGATGTGGTTCTGGATTTGGGATGTGGTGCTGGTATAGATTGTTTTCTCGCCGCAAAAAAAGTTGGAGAGCATGGTAGAGTTATCGGCGTGGATATGACGGAGGAAATGGTTGAAAAGGCGAAAATGAGCGCTAAACAGCAGGGGATTAAAAATCTAGAGTTCGTTGTTTCAGAGATCGAACATATGCCCATAGAAGATAGTTCTGTTGATATTATAATTACAAACTGTGTGATAAATCTTACACCAGACAAATCAGAAACCTTCAAGGAGGCATATAGAGTTTTGAAATCCGGCGGACGAATCTATCTTTCTGATATTGTTTTATTGAAAGAGCTTTCCAAAGAACAAAAAAACGATAAAAATTTGCTCACGGGTTGCGTAACGGGCGCTTTATTACGCGAAGACTATTTAAAGAAAATAGAGGAAGCTGGTTTTCGTATAAATATTCTCAATGAAAATAAGAAAATCAGCAAAGAACAATATAACGGTATTGCATTAGAAAGTTTGATGATTGAGGCGATCAAATAATCTTTTGAAGACACAACAAAACTAACTTTGTGATTTGTCATACTATTTGAAAAGTTTGATAATCTATTTATGAATAAAGTTTTTCTCATTCACGGATTCGAGGGGAGTCCGAACGGGGGGTGGCGACCATATCTTATGGCGGAACTCAATGCGCGGGATGTTTATGCGTGTGCGCTTTCCATGCCGAGTCCGGAAAAACCGTTACTTTCGGAATGGCTTCAGGAAATAAGGCGTCATGTCGAAAAAAATCCCGACGATGCGCTATATCTTGTCGGGCACAGTCTTGGGGGCACGGCGATACTTCGGTATCTTGAGCGGTATAACGACAAAAACATCAAAGGTGTGGTGTTGGTTTCGACACCGTGCGAGAAGACACAAAATAGAAAGATAGATAATTTTCTAGAGAGCGATTTTGATTACGAAACGATAAAAAGCAGGGGAAGCGCCGTGGCAATTATTCACGGTGTGGATGATCCATGGGTTCCCGTGGCAAACGCAAAACATGTTGCCGAAAAAACACAAGGGAAGTTAATTCTTATTCCAAACGGAAAACATCTTAACGATTCGTCCGGATTCAGAGAGTTGCCGGAATGTCTCGAGGTATTGCTTGAAATGATGGTTCAAAAAGAACATCATGTGTGTCTTGGTGGGTAGATCAAGACTATAACTAAATCTTACTTTCTGATACAATGGAGTTATTATGAAAAAAACAAAATTCGTTCTCATTTCATTGTTATTCATTCCATTTTTGGTGTTTGCGCAAAGTTCGCAAACCAGGCTCCCAGGAGCGGGACTTACACCCGAAAGCGCATTTTATTTCCTTGACCGCCTCGGCGAAAATTTACGACAATTTTTTACCTTTAATCCAGAGGCAAAAGCCAAGCTTCAGATTGAGTTTGCGGGAGAGCGCATTGCGGAGATTAAAGTCATGGTTGAAGAGAAAGGTGTTAACGCCAAAGGACTTGCTGTAGCAGAGTCGCTTCTTCAGGCCAATGTGGCGTATGCCGCGGAAATTGTAAGTGAAGAGAAAACATCCGGTAAAGACGTGTCCGCTCTTGCCAAAACATTAAATGACGAATTTGACGCACGAGATAAACTTTTGGAGCAAACTTTCAAGGACGCCAAAGCGCAACTAAAAGCTCAGCGCAAAGAAATCAAGACGAACCTTCTTGCGGAAGCACGCCGCATTGGAGACACCGTGCAGACAGCAGTACTGGAGGCGCAACTTAAAGATATTGACGGACAGATTGACGCACTCGGACAGAAAAAAGATCAGCTTGAGAATTCTCTTCAGGGTGAGCAGAAAAATATAGAAAAAGAAATGAGTGAGGCTGATCAAGAAAAAGAAGAAATTGAGCAGAAAGAAGAACAAGAAGCCGATGAGGTAGAAGAAGCAGAGGAAGCCGATGAACCAGAGGAAGCCGATGAACCAGAGGAGATGGATGAGCCGGAGGAAGCCGAGGAACAACAAGAGGTAGACGAAAAAGATACCGAGAAAGATAATTCTCAAAATTCAAACTCTTTAAATCAAGGAAATCAAAACACCAACAAAGCAGAAGACAACGATTAGGGTTAGGGAATCACGCTTGCATATTCCTCGTCCCGGGGTTTCTGTGGCATGTGCACGGATGGATTGCACTATAATTTCGATCCTTCAAAGTTCAAAGTAGAAAATGTTTTATAAAAAACCCGCAGTTGAATGCGGGTTTTTCTGCAAAGATAATTCTATGCTTTCGGTTCTTCCGGAGTTACTGGAGCCACAACAGGTGTTTCCTGGGCCTCCTCAATCTTTTTCATGTCTGCATTACATGCGGGACACTTTGCCTCCACTTCGGAGACTGCATTGCACGATTCACATTTATACATATTTGTTGTGCTTACTGCTTTGAAACGGCCTGCGACTATGCCGCTTTATTCGGTTTGCAATGATATGTCCGCAGTGTACAGCAAAAGCGGGAAAAAAGACACCCCACATATTTTTTGTGAAATACATGAGAAAATACATGAAAATTGGCGCTTTTTGTGATTAGAGCGTATGATGAGGGCTCTATGACCCAAACAACAAAAGGATTCAGTGAACTCTCGATTGCTCCGAGCATTTTGGGCGTTCTCGACTATTTTAAGCTTATAACGCCGACTCCCATCCAGGAACAGTCAATTCCCATCGCAATGGAACGAAAGGACCTTATCGGCATCGCGCAGACCGGCACTGGAAAAACGCTTGCGTTTGGTGTTCCGCTTTTGCAATTTGGTCTTCAGGGAAAACGCGCGCTTGTTGTTGTGCCGACGCGCGAACTGGCGCTTCAGGTGGGGGACACGCTCCGGAGATTCGGTGTGCGCGTTAATGTCCGCACCGCAACACTCATCGGTGGTGAGGCAATGTGGCGCCAGCTGAAAGATATCGAAAAAAAACCGCAGATCATTGTCGGCACACCGGGACGCATTATTGATCACCTGGAACAGAAAAGTCTTTCCTTCTCCGATTTCGAGACGCTGGTGCTCGACGAGGCGGATCGCATGCTCGATATGGGATTCGCTCCGCAATTGAAACGCATTCTTACCGTATTCCCGAAAGAACGGCACACGATGCTTTTTTCGGCGACCATGCCTGCGGAGATCGTGAAAATCACGCGCGCCTATATGAAACTTCCGGTACAGATACAGATTGCTCCAACTGGTACGACCGCGAAAGACGTAACGCAGGAAATATATTTCGTACCGCAGGAATCGAAACAGCAGTTGCTCGAAAAAATCCTTTATGATTATCACGGATCGATACTGGTGTTTTGCCGGATGAAACACAGTGTGAAGCGACTTGTGACGCATGTGCGCTCTCTGGGACACACAGCGGCGGAAATACATTCGAATCGGACGCTCAATCAACGTCTGGACGCGCTTGATGGATTCAAATCGGGACGGTATCGCATTCTCATTGCGACCGATGTTGCGTCGCGTGGTATCGACGTGAAAAACATCGAGCTTGTAATAAATTTCGATCTTCCGATGGTTGCGGAAGATTATGTGCATCGCATCGGACGCACGGGACGCGCCGGAGAGCGGGGACATGCCATTTCATTTGCTCGCCCGGACGAGCGGAGAGATATACAGACAATCGAGCGGCTCATCAAAAAAGTGCTTCCTGTTTCGAAACTTCCGGATCTGCCACCGCCGCGTCCGACACGGACGAGCGAACGGGCATATCGCGCGCATACACCGGAACCCGTCCATACCGACCGTCCGCGAACCGGTCACGGGTATGCCGGAAGGAGAAGTCCGGCACCGCGCGGAAGATTTTCTTCACGCCGGAGCGGGGGACATTCCGATTTTAGACGGTAGTTCTACCGTAAAAAAACCGCCACACGAAAATGTGGCGGATATATTTTTTATCCGAGTAAATATCGGATCGCTTGCGCTACGGTATAAGAATCTTCGGAATTTTTCATGAGAAACCGGAGAAAGCCGACATTGTCGCCCAGCGTGACGACCGGAGGCTCTTCCTCGTTGCCGACACCCGCAGTAGTGAAAAGCCCGTTACAAAGACACCCGCGACCAATGGTATCTTTTGGATCGCCTCCTTTTATCCTGAATTTGTCGAGCGGTTCCGCAGGACATCGATAGCCGATCTTTCCATCGGGACGTTCATAGAGAGAGACAAGTTCACCCTGATTACAGATGCGTGTGCGTGCTTCGTATATTTCCGGGTCCGCGATTGTTCCTTCAATGTCGGCAACCTTGAACGGAAAACCGGTTGGCGAGATGCGCATGTCGGTTCTCACATTGAGTGTGCCTTCATAGCCGAGCTTGCGTATTTTCCTGCGGAGATCGGGATTCATTCCGGATTCTTCGGAAAGCGCAAAGATCGATCCAGCCTGAATCCCTGCCGCACCGACCGAACGCGCCCATTTTAATTTTTCCGGGGATGCGTATCCACCTCCAATCCAGAACGGGATACCGAGTTCCGCGAGTGCCGGATAATCGATCTTATCTTTTTCGCCATATATCGGTTCGGGTTCTCCCTTCTCGTTGAAAAGGATTTTTCGCGGTGGCGCATTATGTCCTCCGGCTATGTTTTCTTCGACTGCAAACGCATAGATGCTTCCTTCGGGCAGTTTGTGTATAAGAATTTCCGCCAGCAAATTCGAAGAGATGATCGGAATAAATCTCGGTTTTTTCACCGGCGGCATCGCGGTCCCGAAAAATTTTTCGGGATGAAATGCCATTGTGTGACTTGTGATGTTTTTTCCGATCACAGGCAGACGGTAACTCACTTCGCGTCCTTCGACGATATCGTTGATCACTTTCGGTATCTGAAGGGGAATGCCCGCGCCCATGGTGATATAATCCACATCCGCGAGTATCGCGCCCGTTATCGCGTATATGTGCGGCATCGCTACTTTTTCAAGGTAGTTGATGCTCACCGGATTCGGATTGTTCTCTTTTGCCAACCATACAAAGGCGAAGTTGGCGCATAGAGTAAGAGAGATGAGAAGATGTGTCGGATTTACGGTGAATACCGGCACTGCCTTGAATGGGGTTCCTTTTTTGATTCCGCCTTCTACGAAGAACATATTCAGGATCGGTTCGGAGATTTTCGGAAACGGAAAATGAGAAAGTGCGCGTCTGATGTGACCTCCCGGGTCGCCCATCTGCAGAATGCGCGGAACGACTCGTTCGACAGCCACACCGGAAACGGTGCCTTGTTGGCCGTTCAGGGAAACGGTGCGGGAGAGATTCGGGGTTGAAATACCCACGCCCATGCCGCCCTGATAAATATCGGGGATTATGAGAGAGCTTTTCATAGCTGTTCTCCTTTCTTTTTCGATTATTATTGATCTGTATAAATGATACCAGATTATTTAACTGCTATAATGAATATCTCCTATATACTTCTTACTATGTTCAGAGAACCCACATACAATCCCGAAAAGAGGAATCCCCTTAAAAGGGAACATTTAAAAGAAGGAATAACGCCGATCATGGCGTGCGTGGGGACGCCAGAACAATTTATGAAAGAGCCTAGCGGGGAACTGGATATTCAGGACGACTATATTTTTGATATGGATAAGGTTCAAAATGTAGATTTTGGCGCATATCCCGATGTGTTAGATAAGAACGGATTTAAGAACGACGGAAAACATTCCTATGTTATATCTCCGGTGGACAACAAGGATAAATTTTCAAAAGGATTTGTTAATTGCACGGGACTTCTTGTGGCCGGAAAAGATAAAAACACAGGGGAAGATGTGTCGCTTTTAAGCCACGAAAATCCCGGACACTTTTTAAATGGGGAAAAAAGCGAGGAGATATTCTCAGGGGATATAAGGAATCGATTAAACGAACTCAAAGAACGATGTATTGATGGTACCATTGATGCGATCATTGTTGGAGGAAATTATTTTAAGGGAAACGAGGGAGAAAATTTTTGGGAGAAGTATCAAGACGATTATTTTCGTTCTGTTGGCGCGCTTTCAAAGGAGGTTTTGAATGTTTTTAATTTTGAGCCGATAGTAATTACCGGTCCTAAGAGAGGGACCGGTATCGAAAATGTTTTTTATGACAACAAGAACAGACGGCTCTATATCATGCGACCCGAAGTGGGGAATGGTTCCACCGAAAGTTTTGTTCCGAGCGATATTGGAGAACAGGAAAAGAAATGGTGAAAAAAAATCCCCGCATGAAGCGGGGATAACACGACGTTTTTATTATTTTGGAGCTTCTTCTTTCTTTTCGGAACACAATTCACAGCACTTTGAATCGACGGCGAATGCGCCCGGTCCTGTAAGGGAAAGCGCGACCGATGCCGCAAGAAGCACGAGCACGAATTCATAGCCGCCCTTCGAAACAAAGAATCCGTTTGGAATATGCACGAGAAAGAGCGCGACCACCATGTTTATCGCGAGGAGCTGCGCCGCGACGCGCGTTGCGATCCCGAGGATAAGCGCGATGCCTCCCAGAAATTCCACATATGTCACGACATACGCGAAGAAAAGGGGAAGTGGGACGCTTAGTGAACCCAAAAATCCCGCGACACCCTCCATTCCTCCGGAGATCTTCTGCCATCCGTGTATGGCGAATATTATTCCGACTATTATTCTCAAAACGAGCGGACCGTATTTTTGACACGCTCCACTTCCCGAACAACATAATTTATTTTTCATAGTGTATTCATTATACTAAATGCCGCTCATTGTGCGAAATTCACCGAATTGAATGTAAAAAAACACCCCGACATATTGTCGAGGTGTATTTCAATTTCCTACTCAATTTTTTTTGCCCCAGTCGCGAAAGCATTATTGATCGCTTTATTGAGGTTATCGGGATGAGTTCCAGTTTTCTTTACCGGACATTCCATCGTATCCTTTCCGATGAGTTCCGCGACAAAATTTCCGTCTTTGTAGTACGCGTCAAGTGTTCCTCCTTTATGTACCCAGAAATCGAGACCGTAGTCTTCCGACGATATTGTGTCGATGACCTCATCCGATGTTCTGTTATCGGGAAATTTAGTATGGGAAAGATCGAAGTTCGCAGAGATCAATGCGTTTGGAACCGTCGTGTTCTTGTATGTTTTTTCGATCGTTACTTCCTGTTCCAAACCATTTTCCGAACGAGCTATATGCACTATATATCCGTTCATTAATGCTTTCATAATTCCAAAAAGTTTCATTTCACACCTGCTATTTGTTGAGAGTTACTGGATTCATAATGCTATTTGATATGGTTTATGTCAATAATTATTAAAAATTCTATATACATAGCGGATTTTTTATTTTTCTTATTCGAAAAACATGGTATTCTGAACACATGAAGTGGCCACGAACACTGACATTT
Organism: bacterium; assembly: GCA_021811055.1. GTDB lineage: Bacteria > Patescibacteriota > Minisyncoccia > UBA6257 > GWB1-50-10 > GWA2-45-9. The sequence goes on along the minus strand of JAJZPU010000025.1, from coordinate 1,113 downwards.
ATCAGACACGGGGAGTCCGCATATAACGAACTGAAAATGAAAAAACAGGCGCATGCGGACTATGAGCGTTTTTGCAAACTCTTCGACCGCGATTTCACGAAAGCAAAAAACGCGGAATGGGTGAGCGACGAACTTCACGAGCTTGCCGAAGAAATATGGCACGACACGAATCTTTCGATGAGTGATTACAAAACACCGCTTACCGAGACCGGAATCGCGCAGGCAAAGAAGGTTGGGAAGCGGCTTAAAGACGTTATTCCGTTCCCTTCGGTTGTGTATGTTTCTCCCTATGTGCGGACGCGGCAGACATTCGATGCGATACAAAGCGAGTGGAAAGAATTGAAAAAAGTGAAAGTGGTGTACGAAGAGCGCATCCGCGAACAGGAACACGGACTCGCGACGGTGTTCAACGACTGGCGCGTCTATAACGTGATGAATCCGCTTCAGGCATTGCTTTTCAAAATGGAGGGTGATTATGAATATCGATTTTTGAACGGGGAAAGCAAAACGGATGTCCGTGACCGCGCCCGCGATTTTCTTGGAACACTCGTTCGTGAATACGCGGAAGAGCACGTGCTTGTTATTTCCCATCATCTCGCGATTCTTTCTTTCCGCGCGAATCTCGAACATTGGGACCGTGACCAGTTTATCTATGCCGACCGGAATGAGAAACCCATCAATTGTGGCGTAACGATATACAAGGGACATCCCGAACTCGGAAAAGAGGGGAAACTCGTACTCGATACCTATAATAAAAAATTGTACTGAGTCATCATGACGCACGAGGAAACAGTACGACGCATTTCAGTACGCGCAGAAAAAGCGATACGGGAAAGGGTGTTTCCTGGGTGCATTATCGGCATCGTGCACGCGAACGGAGAACGCTTAGTGCTGCCGTTCGGACGCTTCATATATGACGATGGGGCGAACGCGGTTACGAACGATTCCATATACGATATGGCATCAGTCACAAAATCGATCCCCACCGCATCACTTCTTTTACTGCTTATCGATCGCGGAATCGTTTCTCTCGATGACCGGCTTGTGAAATATATTCCGGAGTTTGGAAATTTTCCCGGCAAGGAGAAAGTTTCTGTGAAACACCTTCTTACG
>JAJZPU010000024.1 GCA_021811055.1 bacterium | reverse complement strand
AGATCGAGGGATGGGAGGAAAAAAACGTCCGCGCCGAATTTCCGAACGATGAACTTTTTTTTACAAAAGAAAAGTTGCACGAGTTCGACGCAACGCAGAAAAACGACTTTGATATCGTTTCCGTATTTGTGAATTCCGAGGTGACGGAAGAGGCGCTCTTGAAATTTCCCTCCGTAAAATGCGTTGCGACACGATCAACCGGATTCGATCATATAGATATTGAGGTCTGTAAAAAACGAGGCATCCGTGTCGCGTTCGTGCCGGGGTATGGGAACAACACCGTTGCGGAATTCGCGTTCGGGCTTCTCCTGAATCTTACGAGAAAAATGTATCAGGCGGTGGATCGCGTGAAAGAGAGCGGCGTGTTTTCGTACGAAGGACTTCGCGGCGTCGACTTGAAGGAAAAAACAATAGGAATCATCGGTACGGGAAGGATCGGAAAGGAAGCAATCCACATCGCAAAAGGATTCGGGATGCGTGTCGTTGCGTTCGATTTGCATCCCGATGCGGCAAGCGCCACAGAACTTGGATTCGAATATAAAACACTCGAAGATCTTTTACGGATTTCCGACTTTGTTTCGATCCATGCGCCATACAATGAAAGCACGCATCATTTGATACATAGCGGAAACATCATTTATATGAAGCGCGGTTCTTATATCATAAACACGGCCCGTGGCGGAATTATCGAGACCGCCGCATTGATCCGCGGGCTCGAGGAGGGGATTCTTGCTGGTGTGGGACTCGACGTGCTTGAGGAAGAGGGAGAGGTCAAAGATGAAATGAAATTCTTCAAGGAGAAAAAGAAGAGCACTATTTGGGAGGAAATGAACACGAAGACATCCGGTGAACTTGAAACGATTATCCAAAACCACATGCTTATGCGGATGCCGAATGTGCTTATTACGCCGCACAATGCGTTCAATACCCAGGAAGCGCTTGAACGCATATTGAAGACCACAACGGATAATATCCATATTTTTCTTAACGGGTCGGATGCCCCGAAGAGTTTTGTTGTATAACGATCATGATTATTACATCACTTTTGGTGCGTCAGATATTCGATTCGCGTGGCGAACCGACTATCGAAATAACCGCGACAAGCGGGGCGGTTTCGGCCCGAGCGAGCGTTCCTTCCGGAAAGAGCAGGGGAAGCGGTGAGGTGTCGGTTTTTTCGATCGCCGAGGCGCATATAGCGCTTGCCTATATTTCAAAATATATCGTGGGGCACGAACTGAACTCGGTGCGGGCGCTTGATGAACGGATGATTGCCGCCGATGGCACCGCGGAAAAATCGAAGGTGGGCGGGAATGTAATGCTCGGTATCTCGATCGCCGCGAGTCGGCTTTTCGCAATGACTGTCGGAGTTTCACATTGGCAAAGCATGCGAAGCGAGTTTTTCCCCGGAATAACCGAGGGAAAGAATCCGATTATTTTTTCGAATTTGATAAACGGGGGAGTGCATGCAAAAAACAATCTTACCATACAGGAATACATGGTGGTGCTTCGTACCACGCATTCCTACGAGGAGAGCATCTCGCGGCTCGTATCGCTCTATCGGCACCTTGGCGAGGCATTGGTGCGCGCGAAAGGGTATACGGGACGCCTGCCTATCGGTGACGAGGGAGGATACGCGTTCGATTTTAAGGATAATTTTGAACCGATAGAATTTTTGAGCGAGCGTATTCGTGAGGACGGGATGAGTGATTTTTGCTCGATAGGGCTCGATGTGGCGGCGTCATCATTTTTCGAAAACGAGAAATATGTGTTTGGCGGTGTGCCGCTGTCGGGTGAAGAGCTTTTGCGTACGTACACGTCGTATTTTGAAAAGGAAAAACTTTTATGTACCATCGAAGATCCGTTTGCCGAATCTGATCCGGAAATGTTTGCCGCGCTCTCTTCCGCACTCGGAACGAAATGGGTCGTGGGAGATGATCTTACAGTGACGCGTCCCGCATTCATAAAAAAATATTGCGGTGAAAAATATGTGAATGGCGTCATTATAAAACCGAATCAGATAGGAACGGTGTCCGAAACGTGCGATGCGATACGCGCTGTGCGTGAGGGATCTGGGAAAACGATTGTTTCCCACCGGTCGGGAGAAACGGAAGACGCGTTTATCATAGAGCTTGCGAAAGCATCTGCCGCGGATGCGGTGAAGATCGGCGCCCCCACGAAGGAACGCATGATAAAATTCAACGAACTTATCCGCCTCTACGAACCCTCGTAACACACAATGTCCCAGAACGCCATCACCATTCCCGTTATTCTTGAAGAAGATGATTTTGTCGTGTTGAACAAGCCGGCGGGGGTTCTGGTGCATGCAACACAGGGACACGATGTGCGGGTACCAACGGTCGTCGATTTTATTCTTAAAAAATATCCCGAAGTCCGTTTCGTGGGGGACGACCCGGAAACGCGTCCCGGAATCGTGCATCGTCTCGACAAGGACACGTCCGGCGTTCTTGTTGTCGCACGCACCAAAGAATTTTTTCTGCATTTAAAGCAGCTCTTTCAGAAAAGCATGGTACGGAAAACGTATTGTGCGCTTATATGGGGGAGGGTGCCGCTCGAGGGGGTGATCAATATGCCGATCGGGCTCAAATCCGGGAGCGTGAAGCGGAGCGGACGGGCAAAAAATATGAAAATGATAAAAGAGGCGGTAACCGAATACGCGACGATATCGCGCTTTACACGCGACGGGGATGATTTCTCTTTTGTGCGCGTATTTCCGAAAACAGGACGTACGCACCAGATCCGCGTACATTTTTTGGAGATCCATCATCCGATCGTGGGAGATCAGCTCTACGGAAAGAAGAAAAATCCGTGGGATCTTGAACGGCAGTTTTTGCATGCGGAATCGATCGAATTTCCCATGCCCGACGGACGCCGCTTCCGCATCGAGGCGGAAATGCCCGAAGATTTGAAGAATATTCTCGAAACGATGGAAAAATAAAGACCCCGGTGAAACTGGGGTCTTCTTTAATCTGTATTTCAGAAGGACTATACGAAACAGTGCTTCATTTTTTTGCGGAGATAGTTTCCTTCAGGAGTAACAACCAATGCACTTCCGTTTTTGAAATATCTTGGGTATATCTCTTTTGCAATACCGATTCCATCTTTTTTTCTGAAGTAGAAGATATCGGTCTTTTCGCCAGTTATTTCCGCGGGTTTGTTTTCTTCCGGTTTTTTCTCGCTTCTTTCTGGTTGTTGTTCAATTTCAATGTTTTCCTTTTTGCGTGTTACGAAGAGTATGATTGCCACAAAAAGAATTACTGCTATGACTATTGCATAGCCGATCGGATTTGAAAATGAAAGTTCCATCGCTTATTCCTTCTAGTTATTTAATTTAAATAGTTAGCTGGTTACGATTATACCATATATACAATATTTGTCAATATGTCCCCGTATTTCACTTATATCTCAAGGTTTGACTGTTTCTTGGGAAAACGATAGTATAGAACCCATGATAGATGCAGAAATAGTAAAGAAAATAAGACCAGGCGCAAAAGTGCGCGTGTGGGAACGTATCAAAGAAGGAGATAAGGAACGACAGAGCGCGTTTGAGGGTATTGTGATCGCACACAAACACGGCGCGCAGGCGGGCGCAACATTCACCGTTCGGAGTATTCTCCAGGAGGTTGGAGTGGAAAAAGTATATCCTCTCCAGACGCCCATTATTGCAAAGGTGGAAATAATATCCGCGGCAAAGAAAGTAAGGCGCTCGAAGTTGTATTATCTTCGCGATCTTTCGAACAAGAAGGTTCGGGAAAAACTCAAGGTGTCATTATAGGAAAAAACCGCCGTATCGGCGGTTTTTTTCACAGTAAAGACATTTGCTCGCTTCCCGTAAATTAAAAACACCTTCCGCCAACTGGCGGAGGTGTTTTTTGTGCGCGGGAGAGGATTTGAACCTCCAAGCCCTTGCGGGCGCTACCACCTCAAGGTAGTGCGTCTGCCAGTTTCGCCACCCGCGCATAGTGCCATTCACATAGTACTATGTGTTTTTTTTATTTTCAAGAATAGACGGAATATAAATACTGTATAATAAATACAGATTCTTAAGTGGAGGATTTCATGAGGGTGGAGCATTTGTTTTGCAACCATTGCGGTACGGATACGCCGCACGAACTTATTCTTCCGTCGTGGAAAAAGGACGGAAACGAATATATGGCAGTGTGTTCGTTTTGTCTCTCTTCCTCCACAGTTTCCATTGTCGAGGAAGATCGTTCACATTACATCACGTTTTTTTGTCTTTCCCCGCGGTGTCAGCTGAGGGTCCGTGGAGAAATACTGCGTGAAAAAAATACAAAGGAAGATCCCTTTATTCACATTTTTGCCGCGTGTCCGTTCTGTCGGAGAGAATATGAATTCATATTCAAAAAAACATAGATAACAAAAGGGCTTTTCAGGGCCCTTTTTCTTTGTATTTATGCGGAAAATGTGATATTCTGAAGAGGTGCCAGAGGGGCGTTTTTTTATGAAAAAAGAAGAAAAAAAGAAGACATCACAGAGTTCCTACGGAGCGAAAGACATCTTCGTTCTTGAGGGGCTTGAACCCGTGAGAAAAAGACCGGGAATGTATATCGGTACCACAAGTACGGAAGGGTTGCACCACCTTATATGGGAGGTTGTGGACAACTCCATCGACGAGGCAATGGCGGGATATGCAAAGAACATACGCATCGAGTTTCTTAAAGAAAACAAAGTGGCGGTCACGGACGATGGACGTGGCATTCCTGTCGAAGTGCACGCACAAACAAAGAAATCAACACTTGAAACGGTACTTACGACACTTCACGCGGGAGGAAAATTCGGCGGAGAGGGATATAAGGTGTCGACCGGTCTTCACGGTGTCGGCGTTTCCGTGGTGAATGCACTTTCGGACTGGCTTCGTGTTGAGGTGAAACGCGACGAGGGGTTGTACGTGCAGGAATACCAGCGCGGGAAACCGAAAGCCGCGGTCAAAAAAATAGGGAAGGCAAACGGCACCGGAACGAAAGTAATATTTTCTCCCGATCCGACGATCTTTCCGAAAACCGATTTTGACGTGAAAAAAGTTATCGATCACCTTCGTCATCAGGCATACCTCACGAAGGGGATTCATATGGAAATCATTGATGAACGCGACGACGTTCCGATGTTTTACGGATTTTATTTTGATGGGGGACTTCGTTCGTTCATTCATCATTTGGTGAACGGTCAGTCGGTGGAACAGATACAGGGAGAGGAATTTTATGTGAAAAAAGAATATGAAGGAGTCGATGTTGAAGTTGCGTTCGTATATACGACCGAGGTGGAAAGCCAAGAGATGAGTTTTGCGAACAACGTGTACACGGTGGATGGGGGAATGCACCTTACCGGTTTTCGCACGGCGCTCACGAGAACATTGAACGACTATGCGCGTCAGAGCGGTGCCGTAAAGGATGCGGAGGAAAATCTTACCGGAGACGATGTCCGTGAAGGACTTATCGCGCTTATCGCGGTGCGTATCCGCGAACCGCAATTCGAAGGACAGACGAAGGGACGTCTCGGGAATACGGAAGCGAGAACCGCCGTGGATGCGGTGGTAAGCGAGGCACTAAAGGAATTTCTCGAACGTCATGCGGCCGATGCGAAAAGTATCCTCCAGAAAAACCTTCTCGCGGCGAAAGCGCGGAAAGCGGCAAAAGCCGCGAAGGATACGGTGCTTCGCAAGGGAATGCTTGAGGGAATGACCCTTCCCGGAAAACTGGCGGATTGTTCGTCCCGCAAACCGGAAGAATCGGAGCTTTTTATCGTTGAGGGTGATTCTGCGGGAGGTTCCTGTAAACAGGGACGGGATCGCCGCATTCAGGCGATATTGCCACTCAGAGGGAAGATTCTGAATGTTGAAAAAACGCGTGTCGATAAGATGCTCTTGAATAAGGAGATTCGTTCCCTTGTGGTCGCGCTTGGTACCGCGATTTCCGATAAATTCGATATCACAAAATTGCGTTACCACAAGATAATTCTGATGGCGGATGCCGATGTTGATGGAGCGCATATTTGCACCCTTCTTCTTACGCTTTTTTACCGCTATTTCCCGCAAATCATTGAAAAAGGACATTTGTATGTCGCGCAACCGCCGCTTTTCCGTGTACAAAAAGGAAAAGAGGTGCGATATGCGTATACCGAGGCGGAGCGCGATGCTATCACGAAAAGTCTCGGGGGAAGTGATGGTGTCGGCGTTCAGCGGTATAAGGGTTTAGGAGAGATGAATCCGGATCAACTTTGGGAGACAACGATGAATCCGGAGAACCGTACCCTGAAAAGGGTGGTAATCGACGACCAGGTGCAGGCGAATCATCTTTTCGATGTGCTCATGGGGGAAACAGTGGAGCCGCGAAAAAATTTCATCAACGCGCATGCGACCGCGGTCAAAAATCTTGACATTTAACCATTTGAATTTTAATCTGAATCAGTCAAATATATGAACGATCGCGTAAAAAATTACATTCAAGAATCGCGCCAAGAACTGAAGCGTGTGAATTGGCCGACAAAACAGGAAACGGTGCGGTATACGCTTTTCGTTATACTTCTCTCCGTTGGCGTGGCGGTATTCCTTGGGGTGACGGATTTTGTCTTTGCCCAGGTTCTCGAAAAAGTCATTCTTTAAAAATATATGAAACAACTTCACAACGAAGATCACAGCGGAGAAAGAAAATGGTATGCAGTGCATACCTATTCCGGATACGAGGATGCGGTGGCGCGATATCTGAAACAGCGGGTTGAGTCGCTTCTTATGGGTGATAAGATCTTCGATGTTGTCGTTCCGAAGGAGGTAAAAATAAAAGTGAAGAACGGGAAGCGTACGACACAGGAAGAAAAAATATATCCGGGGTACGTGCTCGTCGATATGATTATGAATCATGATTCGTGGTCCGTGGTGCGCAACACGCCTCGGGTAACGGGATTTGTCGGCGCCGATTCGACCACTCCGACGCCGCTTTCGAATGAGGAGATAAAAGAACTTATGGAGCGCATGGGACCAAAAGACCCCAAGTTCAATGTAGATTTTAAAAAAGACGACCTCGTGAAGATCGTCGACGGACCATTCAAGGAATATGAGGGAAAGGTTTCGGAGGTTGATGACGAGCGCGGGAAATTGAAGGTGCTCGTGTCGATCTTCAACAGGGACACGGTCGTGGAAATAGACTCATTGCAAGTGAAGAAAGTTTAGGGTAGTATCATTCCGTTATGGCAAAACCTATTAAAACAGTATTAAAACTTCAGATTGAAGCGGGAAAGGCAAATCCCGCGCCGCCGATCGGGCCTGCGCTTGGACAGCATGGAGTAAACATCCAGCAGTTCTGTCAGCAATTCAACGAGGCGACGAAAGATATGATGGGCGATGTGGTTCCCGCGGAAATCACGATCTATGACGATAGGACATTTGATTTCAAACTGAAAACATCTCCGTCATCCGCACTTTTGAAAAAGTACGCGGGTGTTCCGAAGGGTTCTCCGGTACCGCACAAACAGAAGGTGGGTAAGGTAACAAAAGCGCAACTTCGCGAGATCGCGGAAAAGAAGATGGTTGATTTAAACGCCCGTGATGTCGATGCTGCGATGAAGATCATCGAGGGGAGCGCGCGAAACATGGGAATCGAAATAGTCGATTAACGTATTTCGGGAAAGAGCGACGAGAAAACGGCACCCGGCCATTCCATGGAATGGCCGGGTTTTTTGTTTGACGAAAAATCCACCGATGTGGGAGAATGAATAAAGATAAAATTTAAAAGAGAGGATATCATGAAAAAAGGAAAATTTATTCTTATCGAAAGTCTTACCTGTGGCGGTAAAGGAGTGCAATCCAAAAAAGTAAAAACGCATCTCGTTGCACACGGTATTCCGGCAATTGTGTATGCGGAACCGACATCAAGCAATGCGGTCGGTGTTGTCATACGAAAAACGATAGAAAAACAGGAAATTGACGAATCGTTCGTACGGAACGCGTTTGTTCCGGAAGTGCTCGCGTATATCACTACGCTTGGCGTTTCGGGAGCGTTCCTGAAGGGACTGGAACGAAACGACGTCGTGAAAGAATTTGCCCGGACGGTGAATGATGCGATGATAAAGATCGTGGAGCGTAAGAAATTGACGAATCGCGAACTTCAGGCGCTCTATGTGGTGGATAGACATCTCGATCTGAGGGAAAACATCCTTCCGGCGCGCAAAAAGGGCGTATCGGTCATCCAGGACCGCTACGATCGGAGCACGATGGCGTTTGGCACCGCGTTCGGTGGGGTTACCGTCGAAGAGGTATATAAATGGCATCTCCATGTTCTTGGGAGCGAATATATCATTCCCGATTATGATTTTTTTATCCGGATAAAACCGGGAACCGCAATGCAGCGTCTTCAAAAAGACGGCAAGGTGAAAGACCAGTTCGAACAAAAACTCGATGGACTGGAAAGAACCGCAGCCGCGTATGAAGAGGCGAATTCCTTTGTGAACGTACAGTATGCGCTTCAGGACCCACCCGCAAATCCGGTCATTATCATTGACGGGGAGAAAAGCGAAGACGAGGTGTTTCAAGAAATAATATCCCATATAAAAATAATATAAGATTTTTCCCGCCATATACGGCGGGATTTATTTTACCTTTCTTTATTTTTTCGCCGTTTCTGGTGTATGATGAAAAAACGATGAATTATATTCCCGTCATAGGACTCGAAATACATGCGGAGTTGAATACGAAGAGCAAGATGTTTTGCTCTTGTCCGAACAATCCATTCGAGAAGGATCCAAACGAGAATACCTGTCCCGTGTGTCTCGGGCATCCCGGAACGCTCCCTACGATAAATCAAGACGCGGTGCGCAGTGTCATTATGCTCGGATGTGCGATCGGTGGCACCATTGCCCGAGAGTCGCATTTCGATCGAAAGAGCTACTTCTATCCCGATCTTCCGAAAGGGTATCAGATTTCCCAATACGATCATCCGCTGGTTGAGGGCGGAATGGTTGCGGGAATACGGGTGACAAGAGTGCACCTTGAGGAGGATACAGGAAAGTTACTTCACGATATTCCGGGATATACTCCGGAAAAGCCGACGACGTTCATCGATTTCAACCGTGCGGGAGTACCGCTTATGGAACTTGTCACGGAACCCGATATAAAAAATGCCGAAGAGACACTTCTTTTCGCGAAGGAGTTACAGCGGATGCTTCGGTATCTCGGCATTTCGGACGCGGAGATGGAGAAGGGGCAGATGCGGATCGAAGTGAATATTTCTCTCATGGAAGAGGGCGCGAAAAAATTCGGGACAAAAGTGGAAGTAAAAAACATAAACTCGTTCAAAGCGGCGGCCGATGCGGTGCGCTACGAAACCCTTCGTCAGAAAAAGATTCTCGAAGAGGGAGGAAAAGTGGATCAGGAAACGAGGGGATGGGACGATACGCGGAATGTCACGGTGAGCCAGCGATCGAAGGAATCCGCGCATGACTACCGTTATTTTCCGGAACCGGATCTTCCACCAATGATCTTTTCGGACGAATATATAGAAGAAATACGGAGAAGCGTTCCGGAATTGCCGCAGGCGAAGCGGGAGCGTTTTATGCGCGAGTTCGGAATCACCGCACTCCAGGCGGATGAACTTATGGATGATAAAACGCTTGCGAATTATTTCGAGTCGGCGGTATCGGAACTTCTGAAAAAGATCACAGAACCGAATTTTAGCCTCCTTCTCAATTATCTTACGAGCGATATGAGGGGAATCATGAAATCGGCGGCGGTGGGAATTCAAGATATAAAAATCCCGCCGGAACATTTTGCACACCTCATATCACTCGTCCAGAACGGAATGATATCGAGCAGAATGGCAAAAGATATACTTTTGAAAATGCACACGTCCGGGGAGGATCCGGAAACCATAATTGCTTCGGGGGGTATGAAATTTGTGGATAGCGACGAGGCGCTTTTCCCCATTATAAAAGAAGTGGTGGAAAAGAACGAAAAAGCGGTTGCTGATTACAAAAAGGGAAAACCCGCCTCACTCCAATTCCTTGTCGGTCAGGCAATGGCGAAAACAAAGGGTCAGGCTGATCCGGCAAAACTAAGGATTCTTTTTGAGAAGTCACTTTCCGAATAGGAATTTTTCGAGAAGCATCCTTATTTCTGTTCTATTTTTTATCCAGTGTATGTCGTTGTTTCTTTTGAACCACGTCATCTGCCGTTTCGCATACGCATTGATTTCTTTTTCAAGCGTTTCAAGCGCCTCCCTTTTTTTTATTTTTCCTGCGAGATATCGCGAGAGGTATCGGTATTCCAATCCGAACATGTCGAGCTTTTTCCATGAAATGCCGGATTTTTTAAGTTTTATCACCTCATAGATCATTCCCGCCCGTATTCTTTTTTTGAGCCTCATAGAAATTTTTTTGTGTAATATTTCTTTTTTTGGAGATACTCCGATGAAGAGCGTTTTTGCCGTGAGCGGACTGTTTTGTGGGATAGGGACGGCTCCCAACGCCGTTGTAATTTCTATCGCACGTACAAGCCGCACGGGATTTTTTCTGTCTATTGTTTTTGCCCGCACCGGATCTTTTTTCTCGAGTATGGCAAATAAACTATCGGCGTTTTTCTTCGAAAGTTTTTTTCTGAGTGCATTATTCGGTGGCACTTCCGGTATAACGAGTCCTCGCACGAATGCATCTATGTAAAATCCGGTGCCGCCGCACACGATTGCGATCTTATTTTTCTTGAATATTTTTTCCAATACGCGACGAGCGTCTTTCTGATAATCCGCGACGGTATACGTTTTTTTTGGTGATACCACATCGAGAAGATGGTGGGGAACTCTCTGCATCTCTTTCTTCGTTATTTTTCCGGTTCCTATATCCATACCCCTGTATACTTGCCGCGAATCCGCGGAAATTATCTCCGCACCACAGGTATCGAACTTTTTTTTGTTTTTTTCTATGTATTTCGCGAGCCGCACGGCGCAGTCGGATTTTCCGCTTGCGGTTGGTCCCACGATCACTATTATTTTCTGTTCGTTTGACATAGTATATCGTCGTTTATACACTTTATATCAGTAATCCTTCAAAATAAATGGGACACCAGCTATGAGAGTGAAGAATAAAAAGATTTCCGCCATTGTTATTGGGATTGTCGCTGTTGGATTCGGATTTCTCTTCGTACACAGGAGAAGAATGCTCTCCGGTTCCGCAGATATCGATGACTTAACCTATCATTCATGAATAAGAAAAAACCCTGACGTATCAGGGTTATTTTTTTTCTTCTATCTTTTTCTCCAGTTCTTTCGTAAATTCACCAAGCGTTTTTGTTTCGGTCTCCTTTTTCCCTCGAACGCGTATATTTACCGTTTTTGAGGTTTCTTCCTTTTCTCCCACGACAAGAATATAGGGGATCTTCTGGAGTTCCGTTTCGCGGATGCGTTTTCCGAGGGTTTCATTCGCTTCGGCGAGCGAAACGCGGATTCCAGATTTTTTGAGTTGCTCTTCCACCGTTCTTGCGTAGGAAAGAAATTTTTCGCTTATGGGAAGAATCGTAACTTGAATGGGGGAGAGCCAGACCGGAAATGCTCCCGCATAGTGTTCAATGAGCACCGAGAGGAACCGCTCGATCGAACCCATGATAGCCGCGTGAATCATGACGATCCGTTCGGGTTCTCCTTTTTCGTTTACGCAGGAGAGATCGAAGCGCTCGGGCATGTTCATGTCGAGTTGAATCGTTGCGACCTGCCATTCGCGTCCCAGAGAGTCTTTTGCCATGAAGTCGAGTTTCGGGCCGTAAAATGCCGCCTCGCCGATTCCTTCGTATGTATCGGCGTGTTTTTCTTTTACGATATCCCGAAGAATGGATTCCGCATGTGCCCATTTTTTCTTGTCGCCGAGATATTTTTCCGGATGTTTCGGATCGTGAGTCGAGACGCGGATACGAAGGTTGAATCCGAAAACGCCGTAGAATTCGTGTATGATATCCCAGATCTTCAAAAACTCCTCTTTTGCCTGGCTCATTCTGCAGAATACGTGCGCATCGTCCTGTGCAAAGCTCCGTACGCGAGAAAGACCCGAAAGCTCTCCCGACTGTTCGTCGCGATAGCACATGGTGGTGTTTGCGTAGCGTTGGGGGAGTTCTCAGATCGG
>JAJZPU010000023.1 GCA_021811055.1 bacterium | reverse complement strand
GAAAACCCCGCATCAACATCGTTCGAAACGTCATAGATCGCCTCCTTGAGAAGCGGATTCGTTGTCTGTTTGAAAAGATTCGTTAAGCTGTCGGAAATGGAAACCTGCGAGGCAAGGAGCGTCGCGAATTGTCTCGTAAAGATCATCACATCATTCACCTTTACTTGTTTCAAAAATCCGAGAATGCGTTCGTACCACACGTCATTTTTTTCCTCTTCGATGCTCAATACAAAAAGTCCATGTCCAAACAAAATATTCAACGCGGTTTCGCGATTCGATGCTTCAACGTCTCCCACCTGCAACTCCCCTTCTTTTGTTCTTGCTTTATATTGAAACTTCATTTGCCGGTATATATTACGAACGCTCCAACAATATCCTGAGTTCCGACGGATTCAGGGAATATGCTTCCGCCTGTTCCACCGAAACTTCCTTCCGTTTTATGAGATTCACGAGCGATCGGTTCAATGACATCATGCCATCCTGCACGCTCGTCTCTATCACAAGATCTATCTGATATATTTTTTTCTCTCGGATAAGATTTCTAATCGCCGGATTCACCAACATGATTTCCGCGGCGGGAACGCGTCCCCCTCCGACACGCGGGATGAGCCGTTGTGATACCGTTGCGACCAAGGTCGACGCAAGCTGTGAGATCACCTGTCCCTGCTGATTTGGAGGAAAACTGTCGATGATACGATCAATGGTTTGCGATGCCGAGTTTGTGTGAAGTGTCGAAAACACGAGATGTCCCGTTTCCGCCGCCGTCATGGCGGTCGCGATCGTTTCAGGATCGCGCATTTCACCGACCATAAGCACATCCGGATCCTGACGAAGGATCGCGCGGAGCGCATCCTGGAACGAAAGTGTATCGTCTCCAACCTCGCGTTGTGAAACAATCGAACGATCCTGCGAAAATATGTATTCAATCGGATCCTCGACGGTCACGATATGGTCGTTCCTCGTATGGTTCACCTCATCGAGCATTGCCGCAAGCGTTGTCGATTTTCCGTGTCCCGCGGGTCCCACAATGAGTATGAACCCCTGATTCATACGCGCAAAATCATGCAATATCGGAGGAAGACTCAATTCCTCGATTGTGCGTATTTGTGCCGGAATAAGACGAAGCGCGGCGGCAACGAATCCTCTTTGAAAATACACATTCACGCGAAAACGTGCCTTATCCTCGAAATTGTACGAAAAGTCTATTTGCCGCCGTTCAAGAAGCTCCTTCATCTGGTCCGGCGTAAGCATCACTCCGACAAGCCCCTCCGCGTCTTCTTTCGTTATGATCGATTCTTTCGCAAGCGGAATGAGAACGCTGTCGATACGTATCGTCGGGCGGCGTCCCACCGCAATATGAAGATCCGACGAATTTTGTTTTGCGGTTATGAGAAGAAGATCATTGAGTTTTTGCTTATAATCCATTGTTTTATCTTACCATATTTTTTCTCCCCCTTCCCGAACGTTAATCCTCCTCGGTTTCCCGAAGCACTTCTTCGATAAGTACCTCCCCTTCGAGCGCCTTCATAATTCCGTCCTGGCGAAGCGTGATTATTCCCTGCCGGCGCGATTCATCCCATAAATCCGCCTCCGTGAAACTTTTATTTATTATTTTTCCCACCTCTCTTGTCATCTGGAACACTTCAATGAGCGCTATCCTTCCTTTTATTCCCTTCCCCTTACACACGGGACACGACGGATCTCCTCCGGCGCGATAGGTGTGATACGGACCGTTCCCGAACTTTGACAAAATATCCTTCCGTATTTTTTCAGGAAGATCTTTTATCGCCTCTTCGATCGCTTTTTTCACCTCTCCTTCCGCAACTTCCTCTTTTTTGCATTTTTGACATATCTTTCCCACAAGCCGCTGTGCGATCATAATATTTAATGCCGATGAGAGCAGGAATGGCGGTACACCGAGATCAATGAATCGCGGAATGACCCCTATGGAATTGTTGGTGTGGATCGTTGAAAGCATGACGTGTCCGGTAAGTGCGGCATTCACCGCAAGCGATGCAGTTTCTGTATCACGGATCTCACCGACCATAACCACATCGGGGTCCTGACGCAGAATCTGGCGGAGTCCCGACGCGAATGTGTATCCTATTTCCGGTTTTACCTGAGATTGGTTAATGCCCGTCATAAAATACTCAACCGGATCTTCCAAACTCACAATGTTCACCGCATCCGAATTTAATTTTTGCATCATCGCGTAAAGCGTCGTACTTTTTCCGGATCCCGTGGGTCCCGATATGATGATCATGCCAAACGGTGCGTTTAGCGCACCTTCGATCACGGCGTAGTTCTGTTCATTTAATCCTACATCTTTCAAATCTTTAAGTCCGCCGATCGCATCAAGTACACGAATCGCGACTTTTTCTCCCGACGGCGTCGGGAATGTCGCGATACGAAAGTCTATTTCACGTCCCGCAATGAGCGTACGGAATCTTCCATCCTGCGGCATGCGTGTTTCATCAAGCCGCAACTGCGCCAAAACCTTTATACGGGAGATGACCGGCTGTGAGAGCACACTGGGAAGCGATGCCACTTCGTGTAATTCACCGTCGATGCGGAAACGAATCCGCAAATAATTCCGTTGCGGCTCGATATGAATATCCGAGGCGGCGCTTTCCACCGCGTGACGCAAAGTCGACGCGACTATTTTTATTATCGGCGCATCATCCGGAGTACGCGCACCCTCCTCGAGCGCAACCACACGATCGGATTCGCTCTGTTTCAGATTCATCTCCTTTATCGCCGAATCTATCTCATCCTTATACGGCAGATAGCGACGCCAAACCTCCGCGAGATCAGACGGCGTCACGAGATACACCCCAAGACTCACATGTTCCCTTTTTGCGATAAATCGAAGCGCTTCCTGGGCACGGAGATCGTCGGGATGAAGCATTCCCACCACGAACATGTCACCGGTCTTTTCAATGGGAATAACCCGATAATTCTGCGATGTGTCTTTCGGGATAAGTCTGAATAATTCTTCGGGGATAAGTGCCGGATTTATTTTTTTATACGGAGCACCGAGCAACGCACTCTTCACTTTTGCCACCGCTCCCTGATCCACGTTTGCACGATCGTAGAGAAGTTCCTCGGCAGAAGTGTTTGCAAGTTCCGCTTCGTGTAATATTTTTTCGGCAAGCGCCGAATCAACGATATTCTTTTTTACCAGCTCATCAAATAATTGCTCGTTCTTCATAATAACGTTACGGCGGACTTTATATATTTAGGCGGCGGATCCTTGAATCACTCTATCGGCGCAAACGGATTGTCACGTCCGGGAATTTGCACCTGAAGGATCTCCGAAGCGTACTGTCGAAGCGATTTAAAAGCCGGAGAATCAATGACGCTTGCCGGATCGAAAGTAAGTGCCGATATGCGGTCTATCTCCTGCAATTGACTCGGAGCTACCACTTCTATAAGTTCCGGTTTTTTGAAAAACAGTATATAACTTCCAGATCCGATAATCCCGAGAATAATAAACACGATGATCATTGCGAACCAATTTACCGGTTTTTTTTCTTCTTCAATTACAATTGCCATATGTTTTGTTTATTCTTGAAAATACATTTCGACGCCGACAGTAAGTGTATATACATTTCCCGCGGATACCGTTCCCTGCAGTGCGGAAGACTGGAGCGGCTCAAATGTCGCCTCATTCACATTCGCTACGCGGATATTTGTTTCGAGCCCCTCAAGAAATGTCTTCAGGTTCCGATACTCTCCGCGCGCCCCTATCACCACCGCGAGCGATCCGAGACGCTTCACAATACCTTCGTTCTCCGGCGCGGAGACAAAGGGCTGCATTTCCGCGGAAAATTGCGTCAGATCCACTTGATTCGTTTTCGCGATGGCGTATATCTGATGCAGTGCGTCGGTAACCGAAGCGCCGCGCGGAATGGCAAGCGACACCTTGTCGCTGAAGTTTCCGGAATTTTCAAGCTGACTAATGATATTTTTCACCTCGGTGACCGCCTGTGTTTTATTCGTGAAAAGATTCTCTTTCGAAATAATCTCTCCGCGTTGCGTTCCTATGGTTTCCATCGTGGGCTTTATGAAATTCCCGTATACCACAAGCGCGCCGACAAGGAAAAGTCCGGAAAACGCGATACTTAATATTCTTTTTGTTGATGCTTTCATTGTATGAATAAGATGTGGTTATCCGTTTTTTTATAGTTTTTTCAATGCGTCGGCGCTCATATGAAGCACCACGGAAAATCCAACATTTTGCCCGGAAAACTGCACATTTTCCACAATCGCTTTCTCTTTGAATTCGGGTGCACCATCAAATACCGCGAGCTGTTCTATAAAATCATCCATTGTTTTTGCTCCGCCGGAAAGCTCGATAACGCGATCCCCGCCCATTACTTTCGCATCGGAGTAATATACCGTCGGTAATGTATACTTCTCGAGGAAATCGAATGATTTAACGATAAACTGATGTTTTTCGAGTACCGTACGTAAATTCACGAGCTGAGAATAGAACGTAATAAGATTCTGCTGATCCTCCTGGCTTATCTCGCTCGCGAGCGCTTCGATCTTTTGATCGAGTTTCTCCGATCGGGAATTGAGATACGATTCATATCCGAACCGAAATCCGAAATACACAAAAAGGGAAAGGCCGAACACGATTCCCGAAAAAAGAAGTATCCGCCACGGGAGACCCGCGGAGTCGATTCCGCTGAATAGTTCCTTTCCGCTTTGTTGTGTTGGCATTGCCATACGTTTATGAAAAATACTTTCGTGCAAGACCGACTGCAACGGCAAATTCATTCTCGAGGGACTTTACCGCCGGTTCCAGCGCCTCTGGATATCTCATCCCCATAAATGCGGAATGATGCGAAGCAGTGAGCCCTATCTGTGCGGAAAAATGCTTTTCGATTCCCTTGAGGTTTGCTCCTCCTCCCACCAACATGAACCGCTCCACCTTCTTCCCGTACCGCCGCTCGTACACATCCTTCGCGTGCCTCGTTTCCTGTATTATAACATCTAAAAACGGAAGAAGTAATGTTGATAACTCCGAGTCTGCGCCAAGCGAGGACAACCCGCGGCGACGCTTCAATTCCTCCGCACGCACCATACTTATATCAAGGCTCCGCGCAAGCGCTTGTGTGAGATACACCCCGCTGTAATCGGTCTGTTCTATCTGTCGAATACTTCCCTTTTCCACTACGGCAATATCCGTCGACTGCGCACCGATGTCGACAAGAAGCGTGGGGGCATCCGAAAAGAATTTCCCAAGCGCCCGAAGAAGCGCAAATTGTTCTATTTCCATTCCTACGATCCGCAATCCGGCGTCCTTGTATATTTTTTTATATCGGGCGATAACGTCGTTCGGAATACCGACGAGTAGTATCCTTTGAAATTTCTGTCCCTGCGCCCCATCGTATTGTTCCATTGGAAACCATTCCACAGACACCTCGTTTATCGGCATCGGAATGTACTGTTGCGCCTGAAATGTGATGCTTCGCGCCATCTCGTCGGACGAAAGAAGCGGCATATCGAGAACGGTCGTAAAGCTCGTGAAGGCGGGAATGGAACACACCACAAGATTTGTCTTCGGTCTCATTTCTTTCATGAGTGTCCGCAACATTTCCGCTGTCTCTTTTTCGGAAATTTTCAACGAGCTTGTCTGTATCGCCTGATTCTGAAAATAAAGGTATTTTTTTGTTCCAAGTATTCCGTAATTCGCGAGAGAAAACACCTCTCCTTCGCGCGTTAATTCGACCGCTTTTATTGAAACGGTACCGATATCGATTCCAAGTACCGTCCCACCCCTGAAAAAATTTCCGATGTCGCGAAAAAAATCAAGAAAATTCAGCTTCATTAATACCATTATACCCTACTACAACAAAAAATTCATTTTTTATACAATAACCGTATGCGCGTACACCGAATTTTTTCCATCATTGTAGATGCTCTTTTTTCACCACAGTGCGCAAGTTGCGACGCTCCGGTAAAAACCAATTTCTTTCCTATATGCGATAATTGCACCGCTTCGCTTTTACCATACACATCTCTTTTTTGTCCGCACTGCGGCAATCGTCTTCCTTCTTTTCTTTCCATGTGTCACAAAGAATGCGCCTATATTCTCGGGGCGGGAACGGAATTCAATACACCGGTTGCGCAGTCGCTTGTACACGCACTGAAATATAAAAACAGAAAATATGCGGCGACGGTAATGGGAAAATTTATCGCGGAATATTTCTCTCGTACGTTTCCCATGCATCGATTGAATGCGGCGACATGTATTATTGTTCCTGTTCCCACCTCAAGAAAACACCTGCGAACGCGCGGGTACAACCAGGCAGTATGCATTGCGCGTGAATTTGCGCTTTTTTCAGGCATCTCCGAAGCAGCAATACAAAACAATATTGTTATAAAAGCGAGAACAACAAAATCACAGACGGAATGCGTGAGTGTGCGTGAACGGAAAGAAAACATCAAGGGAAGTTTTGCGATGAAGAACGGAACTATCGTACGAGACAAAGACATCATACTTATCGACGATGTACACACGACGGGCGCAACCATGCGCGAACTCTCGTTGCTTTTGAAACAAAACGGCGCGAGGAAGATCCTCGCGCTCGTATTTGCAAAAACATAGACGGCTACCTTTCCTGATATATCTGTCCGCCTCGTCCGATATCACGACAGTTTGAATTTGTTTCGCACTGCTGTTCCGATTCTTCGACCTCGGGCCTGTTCCCTATAATACGCGATGATTTATATCCGGGAACTTCGTAATCACAGTAACTATTTCTCGTGCATACCGGGTGTTTTTCAACTGATCCTCCGCTTATATCCCGAAGCGTCTTTGTTGCACCGAGAAAATCCCAATTGGTTTTCTTCGCTTCGCTGTATACAAGTCGCACCCGATATGCATATACCGTGTCGGGATCGAGATTTTTGTCGTCTTTAAGCGACGGGATGGATACCGTACTACTCGTCATTTCAAAATATTTATCGAGATTGCTTGGTTGGCTCTGCGCGCCATGCACGACACGCGCCTGTTCTACAGCAAACTCCTCCGCCTTTCTTTCCGTATACTCCACGATATTTCCGACGCGTCCCGTGAGTTCCGCAATACGATCTTTCATAAGGGTATAAAAACCTCTGATGCTTTCTATAATATTCGCGAACATGCTCGGACGATTTTCTCCTTCACTTTCATTTTTATCTCCACGCACGCTCTTCAGTATCGCGTCTCCCACATTCTGGAGTCCGTTCGATACGGTTGCATAGACATCGCGCAATATACTTCCGATCCCTCCCGCAAATGTGGCGATCACCGATTCTGCTGAATTCAGAGGAAACGAACAAGATGTCGAGGTCACTCCGGTGCATCCGCCACCGGTCCATCCGATAAATGTCGAACTTGCTCGTGTACTTGCGGAAAGCAACACATTCGTTCCTTCGGTAAGATTCACGGAACACACTTCTCCCGGAAGATGTTGGTCGGAACAGTTTATGCCTCCCGTTCCCGTTATTTTTCCTCTTCCCGATGGACTCACGGAAAGTAGATACTGGATCTCCTCAAAAATTGCCTGCGGATTCGCGTTTCCGGTAAACGAGCAGACCGGCGAATTGTTTCCTCCGTTACAGGTCACTCCTGTCCAACGCGAGAAATAGTAATGAGCATTTTCAGCCGCGTTCAGAGTCACGAGCGTTCCATATCTAAATTCCGCATCACACGTTCCCGGACACGATATTACGCCCGTAGTATCTCCTACCGAACCTCCATTCGGAGGACTTACCGACGCATTAACGACGAAATACGTGTACCCACTGCCGCTTATCTTCGTTGAATACACCGTCTGCCCGTTGTACGGTCCTCCGTCATCGATAGTGCGATATGTTTTTATTTCATATGAATACTCGACTCCGGGAGAAAGTTTATTTGCCGATGTTCCAAAGCCATTATCGGTATATGTTACCGTGCCCCCCACACCGCTTTTTGCGGCAACAGTTGTCGTTGCGACACCATTGGGACCACCGGTACGTTTAATTTCAAATCCATGTTCCCGCGCGGAATTATCCGTCCATGAAAGACGTATCGAGGAACGCGAAAGCGGGGTCACCACGATATCCGTTGGCGCCTTGGGAAGCGTTGTCGTGCTCACAAGACTCGATTCGTCGATGCGTGAGTAGGTGTATTTACTGCACGCGACAGGGGGTTTTTCCACACCGCCCTTCTTCAGCTCGCTTATTGCGGTATATGCCTTTGAAAGATCTATCGTCGAACAGGAACGGATGCGATAGAAATATGTTGTTGCTTCGACTACGGAGTTGTCATCGAATGAGAAATATTTATTCGTGTTTGCAGGAAGCGGCGTAATGTCGTTGTGTCCATAGACCTCTATCGTTGTCGATGAGGTGTCGGAAGAGGTAAATTGTCCGCTCGTACTCGTCGTCTGTTCCAACTCGTGGTAATACGGCGTGGAAGTCGTATTATTCTTCCATTCGAGCCGTATGAAACTCGCGGAGGTCGACGTTGCGCTAAATTGAGTGCTTGTCGCCGGCGTCACCTTTATGCGTTGCACCTCGAATGTGTATGCCGCAGTCGTTGTCGCATTATCCTTCCAGTTCACGTAAATAAGTGTTGGAGAAACGGCAAATACTTTTGTACGCGAGGGAATATCGGAAATATATTTTCCTTCATACGTACGGCACGGACCATACACGCGCGTTGTCGTTGCATATCCGTTTCCATACGTTGTTTTCACCTGATAATAATAATCGGTACTTGTCGCAAGCGATGTCTGCAGATAATCTCCGGTGCCCGTTCCCGTGGAACCAGTAAGCGCTGTCGTGAGCGGATCTGTGGGAGCTGCGCTTCCTTTCGGTACACTAGCAAAAAACAACGTTCGTGTGTGCGGTGCATACGAGGTATATAATTGCGATGTCCAATTTCCATATCGCTCTCTCCAGGCAATACCCATGCTGGTCGCCTCGTTCGACGTACACTGCAGGATTTCGTATGGGGCCCCGACACTCACTTGTGCCGATGCCTGCGCAACCGAACTTGAGGCAAACACATAGTAGTTCCCAGAAATTCTATCCGCGGAATATATGACGGGAGCGCCAACGGTAGCCGTTACATTCGGCACTACCGTTCCCCACGCGCCCGTACCTCCCTTCACAGCGTTATTCCCCGTATCATCTGTCCCGACATACCATGTGACGGGAGCGGTCGCCGAAAAATCTATTTTTTCGAATATCGCGAGGTTCACCGGTCCCGAAGGATTAATGCTCAAAACTCCCGACGGTGAGAGTGTTCCGGTCGTGAACGCGAACCATCCTCCTCCCGACAACCCCCCCCACATAAGTCCCGAAAGATCTTTATTCACGTCGCTTCCGTCACCCGCACACGTCGCACCCGTCATGACTTCGGATGTTCCAAATATCCCGTTCTCGACATTAGCAACAGAAGTGCTTCCTCCGTAACAGACGCCATAGCCGTTCCCCCTAAGGCTCACCCATCCGTATTGTCCGTCCGCGTCGGTGAACTTTCCCCATCCGGATATTGCTCCGGTATTTTTATCCAATCGCGCCTCACATGATCCCGATGGACATCCGGCAAGTGTTGATTGGGTAAACGAAAGCCATCCGTATCTGTACTTTCCTTCGGCGCCCGTCGTTGCTCCCCATGCCTGTCCCCACAAAAGTCCCGTAGGATCCGTAAATACCGATATTCCGGATCCTGTCGACGAAGAAAACGAGATCCACCCCACACCACCCGTTTCTCCGGTACTAATATCTTTATGTGCACTCCACGCATATCCGGAAAATTCCTTATCTTTTTGCACATAACGCAAATCCACCGATACATTTTCCGTCGAATATCCGGAATACGAATATGACCCCGCGGTGCCCGCACGGACTCTCGCCTTATAGGTATATAATTTCCCCGAAGCAAGAGAGAGCGAATACTCTTTCGGAGGAGGATTCCCTGTTACGGTATATGTCGCGGTCCCGGGATATCCCGCTCCGCTGTCTTCAAAAATTTCTATCGCGCGGGGGGCGATGGAGGTATTGTCTTCCCAGGAAAGTTTCACTGCGATGTTTCCCTGTCCATACACCGTCGGATTGAATGGTGGATACGAAACGGAAAGATTCGGTGCGTTTAAACCGACCGACGTTGCCGACTTCGCGTAATCGGAAACACCCGTAACTCCGTTGTTGGTCCGCACCGCGCGCACCCTCCAGTAGATTGTTCGATTTTGAGAAACGGTCTCACTATATGTTGTTCCTACCACCGTCTGGGTTGTGGGGGAAGAAAACGACGGATCGGTCGTATACTGCAATTCATATCTATCCGCGCCCGATGCCGCGCTCCATGAAAAATCAATCCTCCACGAAGTGCCGCTGGGAGTCACGCTTGACTGAAGATTTCCCGGCGTTGCCGGAACAATAAGCGTCGGTGAAAATCCGGAAAATTTCGCAAGACGTCCGTCGTTGATTTTCGTAACGTCGGATATCACACACCCCTCATCTGTTTGAAATGCTTTCAAAGAAAAGTAGTGCGGCGTTGAGGTACTCAAAAAATCTTCATAAAAATTCACTGTATCGTCGGCGATCAAACTGACGCCGTCCGACGCGCCCGGAACTCCGGTTTCCGAATGATATACCCGATATCCGCCGTTTTTTAATGCGAACTGATTCCAATTGATGGTGAGTTTCGTTCCGTCACTATTCCATGAATTTCCTCCGAGAATTGGTGTATTTGGCGCCATGATCGCGGGCGTTGTTGCCGATTTTTCCTGCTGGCTCCAGGGAGAATCGACGCCTATGATCCGGCGCGATTTCACGCGATAGGTGTACAGTGTTTCCGGCACGACTACCGTGGAATCCTCATGAACATACGAGATCGAAGAGCAGTTGGAGGAACAACCGAATCCGAGCCCCCAGTCTGCCGAATATGACCCATTATTTATCTTCCAACTGATAATGAATTCATCGACGGGTCCCTGCGGTTGCGTCCATTGAAGTTCGGTCCGGCAGGCCGACGGCGCGTTCACCGTACTCAGGTTCGGCGCCTGAGGCGTCTGCGCGTACAAAAACCGGACTGTAAAAAACCCGACTCCGAACACGAAGACGCTCGCGAAGGCACTGATGAGTAACCGTTTCATCGTTTTTATTATAACAAATGCAGCAAGGAAATGAATATGCGCAGTATATTCATTTCAGAGGCAAATGCAGTTACAAGTTTTGCTCTAACAAAACGCCATAACAAATACAGCGAGGAAATGAACGTGCAAAGTATATTCAGTCCCGAAGCAAACGCAGCGAGAGCACGTTGGTGTTATAGCAAAACACCGCGAATTTTTCGCGGTGTTTTTATTCTTGCATCACCGTTCTGATTATTCGTAACTCAATCGTTCCGGTCCAAGCATATACGTCGATCGATTATATACCGCCTGTCCGGAATCAGTATCCTTTATATCAAGGAACGAAAAGTAACTCCCGTCAGCGGATACACCGTTGTCATTCAATTTACACCACGCGTCTCTGGCACACCGATAGGAAAGCGTGCTTCCCCCACGCGAACTTCTCACGGTCATTTCTATTAAGCCGGATGCCATGACGTAGTGATCATTGTTTTCCTTTTTAAATTTCACCGTAACCTGGGTCCAGGGACATAAGTGATACGTTGTTGCTGAAGTTCCACACGTCACATCTCCTTGCATAGCACCCCCCGACTTCGAATATCTCCACGATCCTCCAACAACAAGCGGAGGCGCGCCAAAAAGACCGTTGTTGCAATTTTTATTGAAGTTCCTCGCGTCCGGGTCAGTCCCGCTCACCTCAAATTGCGATTTATCGCCGTCAGTTCTGTATCTTATCGCAAGATAGTGGTCTACACAGATACTTCCACCTCCCTGCACAGTCGCGTAAGTGAGCCCCCCCGGCCACTGCGTTCTACAATCCGAACCAATGCAAATTGATTTCGATGCGGAAAGCGTTGCTCCAACAAGTTTCGCGGTGTTTTCAAGAGTTTTCGTTGTTAGTGAAAACGCTTTGTAATAATACTTATCTTGGGGATCGCCCGATTTGTGGTATTGATCGTATCGCGTAGATTTATCATTGCTTTGGGCGGAATAGAAACTTTCCGTACAATCCGCGGTCGTCGATGACTCATCACACACCATTCTCGCGCTTGTATACGTTGAACAATCTTCAGCGGCATGCGCCTCGCGAGTAGGAAGCATCGGGATGAGTGGACCACCACCATTGCCCCCACTTCCACTACCAGTACAACTATGCTCGCTTCCCGTCGGAACATATCCCCACTGCTCTCCGTCAAGTCCAACAAAAACGGTCCCGCCCGTGTATGCGATTCCTCCGGTCGTCGGAGTCCAATATGACGATCCGCCGCTCCCCACATCTTTCCATCCTGCGCCGTCATTGAATTGCACCTTCTTGCCTCCGACATTGTAGCGAATCATACCTTCATCGGTGTTCGATAATGCTGCCGTCCCATGTGGCAATGTCACTCCTTCTCC
>JAJZPU010000022.1 GCA_021811055.1 bacterium | reverse complement strand
TCCCCACATCTTTCCATCCTGCGCCGTCATTGAATTGCACCTTCTTGCCTCCGACATTGTAGCGAATCATACCTTCATCGGTGTTCGATAATGCTGCCGTCCCATGTGGCAATGTCACTCCTTCTCCATACATGATCATCGTGTTCTGTCCCGGTCCCGCACCAAAAATGATGCGTGAATTTAGGGTCCCTACATATGTGTTATTCGAAACAGTAACCGCCGAAAGTCCTGATCCCACTTCGATAGAAATGTTTCCTGTTTTTTTCTGTCCGGTGGCACTTATATCGATTGGCGGAGCGGTGTTTGCATTCGGGAATGTTTCATTCGGCGGTGCCCACTGATATTGCGCACCCACTACTTGTACGAGTGCTCCCAAAACGACAAGTCCGAAGACGGATCCTGCGACGAAAATAAGTTTGTTTTTTGCGTCTTGCTTCATGGGAATATTATAGCATTTTGCATGAACCGCTTTTTTGCTTAAATAGCTCGGATATCGGTCTATGGATAAGGTCAAGATATACGAGGACATTTTTATTGAACTCCTGTATTTTTTTTTGTTCGAACCCGGAACGAGACTTGTGCTGAACGTGGAGCACGCCGGTTGAAAAACAAGGGATAACGTAATTTCCGTCAGCAATAAGGCAGGCCCCAAGAAATGTATCTTCCATACCCCATCCTTTAAACTGGAGGTTAAACCCCCCCACCCTCTCAAAGTTCAATCGACGCATAGAAACAGCAACCGTTACTACTGTTGCCGGAAGATCCCAAACACCAAGTACTGTATCGTTTCCAAACCTTTTGAGGGAATTTGTCTCTTCTATTATTTTTACCGTGCGTATTTGGATATTCCTGACATGACGATGTATTCTCAACCAATTTTTGAATACTGTTTTTTCAAACCTGAAATCTTTCCGTATATTCGGAACGATGTTTCTTCTCCCCGAAATAATATTTTTTATTTTATTGCTTCTATATGGAACATTTTCCTTAAAACTGATAAACACCGCGTTACGGATATAATGATGACGCGCAATATGCTCATTTAAAAATCTTCTCTCAAGAATAACATCCGCATCCAGGAAAATTAAAATTTCTCCTGTTGCAATTGACGCACCCAGATTTCTCGCGTATACCCTTCCGCAATTATTTTGTTTTATATACCGAATACGTATGTTGAATTTTTTCTTTTTGAAAAATACTTCTGTCCCGTCACTCGATCCATCATCGACCACAATAACTTCAAGAAGTTTTTTCTGTGTAGTAGAGAGTATTTGATGTTCTATGGACTGGATCGTAAGTCGAAGTGTTTTTAGTGAGTTAAATGAAGGAATTACGATGGACACCGATTCGGAAAAATCGTTAATTGGAATATGCCGCCAGCTTAACAATTCATCTCCGCTCTTTTTTCGATACATTCGTTCAAGGGAGGTATAATCGTTTGATTTTTTTTTCAATACTTCCGCGATTGTTGCGTTTGAAGAAAAAATAAATCCCCCTCTTGTTTCTTGGATCACGCGTTGTATCAATGGATGTGGCTTTCCGTTTTTCATCAGCATTTCTTCGTTCACACCTTTCCATGCGTCGGTAATGATTCTTCGATATACTTTTTGCGTCCACGGGCGCAACATATATTCAGCTGCGATTTTTACAAGACGGGCATGCACTCCTGCAAAATTTGATTCCATGGATGTCATTTCTTCAATTTCAAACACATCCCCAATTTTTGTTTCAAATTTTATAGCAATAGATTGATGCCCTCGCCTTCCGTCGTAACGATAACAGTATGAAAAAAGACCTTTGGTAAACCCTAATTGTGCCAAGAAACGTATGACTTTTTGAACCTCATCGAGACGAAATGTGAGTTCGTTTTCCTGCCGAGCCCCTTCATCCGCGTTTATTGTTTTTTTGATGCCAAGAACACATCCATGCTTATTAACTTTAAGACGAACATCGTGGTCTCCCTTAAAAAAAACAACGAGTTCGGGACCCTCGTCCAACTTTCCCCATTCTTGTTCGAGTAATGGTCTTATTTCGTTAAAATCTCCTTTCGTAATACACCCGCGTATTTCACACTCGATATTTTTTTTCTGTGAATTCATTACAAAGACATTCTTTCTTTAAGTGCGAGCGCCTTGAAAAGCGATTCCTCCATACCAGAAAGAAAATTCATTGATTTAATTTTTTCCTCCGGAAGCCATATCAATTCAACATCGTCTCTTTCGCGATATATAAATTGGGGACATCCACCCCCCACATCAATCCCGTACACAATATTAATACGATGAGCTTTGCCATCGCGAGAAAAATATGTCCAAACATGTGCGAGAAATGGCTCGGCAAAATATTCAAAATCAAGCTCCTCTTTCAATTCGCGTTTCAATGCCCCAATCGTTGTCTCTCCAAATTCAACGTGACCACCGGGAAGGTCTCTGATTTTCCCATCGGATGTTCTCAAAAACATCACCGCGCCATCAGATATAAATACGGCTTTTACGCTTACTTCTAATATTTTTTCATTCTCCATATAAAGATTATAAAATAATTACTTCTTTTTCACTAGAAGCGGCGGAAAAAATCCTATGCCATGGGCAACGTATTTCACCGTTTCAAAAAATGCGAACACAATTGATTTTTGGAAACCCACCACTTTTTTAAATTTTCTATACGATGTAAAAAATGGGATTGGCAACTTTACTGTATACCAAAAAAAAGACAGGATGCCGTACCGCGGTTGACGAATCGATTCCGGGTCGATGTCCCTCACAATACAATAAATTTTCATCCCCCTTCCGTAACCGCGATATTTTTCAAATAGTGAGAAAAAATTGTTCGGATATAGGTGGCTCACTCGCGCATTACACGCAAAACCAAGCCGGTATCCCGCATGTTTCAACCGAAAAGTGAGATCAGCATCTTCTCCTCCCTGCTGCTTAAAAAAAGCGACCTCATCAAATCCGCCAATACGACGAATCGCTTCGGTGCGAAATCCACAATTTGCGGTAATAATCAGTACGATGTCTCCGGTCACACGATCGACGACCGGTCTTTCGAGTCGATTGGTTATGGAATAATATTCATTAACAATACCACTTCTCCTCTTCGGATATATTCTCCCTCCCGCACCAGCAGAGTCTCCCACAACAAGATACATATACATCTCCTCTAACCATGTCTCTTCCGGCACACAATCCTGATCTAAAAAAAATATAAATTCGCCACGGGCACGCCGTATTATCTCATTTCTCGCGGATGCAACGCCACCATTTTTTTTATCAACAACGATCGTATGTATAATATTGGACCACCGAACCAAATCTTTTGGAATATAATCACTATCGTCGTCGTTTACAACAATGATTTCAACTTCGTTTTTAATATCAAGCACTCTTGCCTTTTGCTTATATAGGGCGGCGATAAGTTCTGAAAGTGCGAGCGGCCCGTGATAATACGGAATGCCTACCGTAACTTTTATTTTTTCCATAATTCATTTTTTTATTTTCCCCCGCATATTTCCCGCAGTCATTAAATATTTTGCGCGCGTTCGCACATTACCTTTCTTGTCCCGCACAACGCGAATTGCTTCCTTATTAAAAATTGGGGTACGAAGTCTCCCGGAAAAAACCGAAGAGAGAGAAACCCAGCGAGCATCGATAACTTCATCATCTCGAAAAAAGAAGTTCCGAATATCGGCATTAGCTTTCAATGCGCATTCAAAAATCGTCGCGGAATAGTGTTTTTTTAAAACACCCCCGGCATATTTTTGGGAAAGAATAATTGTCTGTAGCAATCGCGCGGCACAAATAATAATTTCTTTGGATCCCGTTTCCTCATAGAACTCACGTTTAATACACTCTTCCGGAGTTTCTCCGAACTCAACACCGCCACCCGGGAGATCCCAATAGCCATGTACGTTCTTTAATATAAGTATTTTTTTTCTGTCGGCGGAGAAAATTACCGCTTTTGCGACATTTTTCTGTATTTTAATCGTATCTTTTTGTCTTTTCATAAAAACTGCGGAGACGCTTCTCGCGCTCCGCAGGATTAAATCAGTTTTTTGACAATCGCATCGAGCGACCTGATGCGAAATGACGACTCAATGTTTTGTTTTCGATAAAAATCGATGGTACCAATAAGTGCCGCGGCTTCATATAGAAGATACTGACGAGATTTTATATTTTCCTTTCCAAATCCATCTGCGAGCGCCATCCACAAAGAAGTTCTTCCGTAATCTCCGCTATACGTTGCGAGATCGAATAATCCGTCTCCAAGCAGAGCATTCTCCCAATCCACGATCCAATATTGATCCGATTCAGGCAAATAGAGGATGTTTTCTTCTTTTATATCACGATGGATTAAATCCGCACCGTTTTTATAAAATTGCATTTCAGAAACCGCCGCAAGCACCGTTTCTAGAAACACCGGGGGAATAATCTTCTTTTCTACGATTCTGCGTCCATATCTCTCGATAAATTCGGAAAGGAATTCTTTCCATGTTGCATATGTACCAAGGAATTTCTCTTCGTCCGGCCAACCGAACCGATCGGAAATGTTTTTGAGTTTTGAAGAAAAATCGATTCCTACTCTTTTCAGTATCCTACTTTGCACATCCACATTGTAGAAAGTGAGATTCGGCGCGTTGATGCGTTCGAGTTTGAGAATTTCTTCGTTGCCCCTAACAGCATATTCGAGTACATCCGGCACCGGCAATCCACGCGTGCGGGCAAGAGCGAGAGCCCACCGCTCACGCGAGAGTCTCGTTCTCCTTGTTTCGTCTTTTGCAACGGCTGTTTTTAGAAAAAAATCTTCGGTGATGATGGTTTTATTGGTACGTCCGTTTCTTACTGCCAACACATTCATCGCTACCTCCATTATTTTTTTGAACTGAACTCAATATATAATAAAAACTAATAAAAGTCAATAATTTTCATATTACCCGGTTTTCTTTTTATAATCAGCTTCCGCTTTCTCGGTGAATTCTTTAAGTTCTTGGTCTGTCATAATTTTTACCCCAAGTTCTTCTGCCACAGAACGTATCTTTTTTTCCGCTATCGTTTTTTCTTTTGTATCTTTCACTACTATCTCCAACTCAAGATGATACCCCCAAAGTTCACTCCACTTCAGCGCACACTCAACTTCTTTGTAGAGGTAGTTGTGCCGCTTCTGATACGAACGCATATATTCTCCCGTCTCAAGCGCAATACACATATGCGCCGCCTTTTCGAAATCCTCCTGTCGAATCGGGATCTCTATTTCTTCAAAATCGCTTCCTTTTCCTATCTTATTAAGCTTCAACACCAATTTGGCGCTTTTTTTCGATACATTGTGTACCGCCTTCAATAATTTATCGGGAAAAAGAAAAAAATAAACATCCTTATCATCTTCCCCAAGATCGGTGGCGTGCGCAGTAAAAAATTTTTCGAGTTCGTTATATTTTTCCAACGAAAACCGGGAACGAAGTTCGATTTCTATGCTCTTTTCTTTTTGATTTTGTGTTTTTGTCATTTTGTTTTTTTTGCAGATTCAACAATTTACTTTTTAAAATTACCCATTATTAAGTATCGGTGGACCCGCTTTTATTATACGAATTTTATGCGTCTGCTGGGAATTACAACAAAAATTGACAATAAAGAAATTTTCTGTCATTCTATGAACAGCACTCAATACATACACTATATAAGGACGCGGTCACATGAACAAAGTTTTGACGGGGAAAGATGTTCGCCCATCCGTCTGGGATGTCATCGATGAAATAATCAGGATCGAAGATTCTTCCCGTGCCGCCACAATCATCGAAGAGATAGGTGAAAAAAGCTTCAGAGCGGCATGGAGACTTCTGGGAGAATTGTCAAAAAGTATGAACGGGGAAGATTTTAAAGAAATGCTAAATCTCCTCTCGCTCGACTTTTACAGAAAAATGTCCTGGATCATTCTCGAAGCGATCAAAAAATCCGGCATGGGAATATACACCTTTCAAGGAGACCTCGGTGAATTAATGAACTTTCTTCCGGAACCGGCACAGAAATTCTTCGAGTGGATCGTACTGCACGACTCCGATAAATTCGACCGGATATTCAATCTCCTCGATGAACTCAATCTTCAGGAAAACGGGAGAAAATCCGATGAGGAGGCGTGGAGCGAAGACGCATATTACTTCACCGAAGAGGGCGACCCACTCACCTACGACTGGGACTACGCCCCATGGTTCTGGCACGAAGAACGAGCCGACACCATCCCGCTCAACATGTCTGAACTCTTGAAAAGTTGGAAATAAATAATGACCCCGCCATTCCATGGAATAGCGGGGTTTTTTGTCTCGGGTTCTGAATGCCCGGTATGCTATAATATTTGTATGAATAAGAAAACACTCACCATACTCATTGTCGTCGTCCTTGTTTTCGGTGCTGCACTCGGATTTTTCCTTGGCATGCGGACGGGAAAGAATTCCGCCGATGATAATTTGGAAAAGGTAGTGGGTCTTATCTTTCCGAAACCCGCCGAGGAGATATTCGCTCTGACGGGAAAACTTCTCGCGGTGAACGGCGCGACGCTTTCAATCGAAGTCCGCGACCCAAATGATTATCTGCCGCATGTTGACGGATCGGAACCGGCAAAAGAAACACGCTATGCGTCACTCCTGACCGATACAAAAATTACCCTTATAGACATCGGAAAACTTGATACAAGTGGAAATCCGGAGAAAAGCAATATAAAAGCAAACGACCTTCAGACGGGATCAACGGTCACGGTGCGAAGCAATGCAAATATAAAAGACGCAAAGAAATTCGACGTGACGGAGGTTGAGGTCGTTAAATATTAAATATAAATGGTGAATTCGTACCCCGCTCGTCCATGGACGAGCGGGGTTTTTCGTGATATGTATATAGTTGCATACATAAAAAACATATGAACTTAATACCAACAGTAATCGAAAAATCCAACTATGGAGAACGGGCGTATGATATTTATTCACGACTCCTCAGGGAACGGATCATTTTTCTCGGCGGACCGATCATGGACGATGTCGCGAACAGCGTCATCGCACAGCTTCTTTTTCTCGACCATGAGGATCCGAAAAAAGACATAAAACTATACATCAATTCTCCCGGCGGATCGGTCACGGC
The DNA here is from genome assembly GCA_021811055.1 of bacterium. Taxonomy (GTDB): domain Bacteria; phylum Patescibacteriota; class Minisyncoccia; order UBA6257; family GWB1-50-10; genus GWA2-45-9. The sequence continues at coordinate 5,561 of JAJZPU010000022.1, read as the reverse complement.
GGGACTCGCCATCTACGACACTATGCAACACGTGAAGTCTCCGGTTTCGACCATCTGTGTCGGCATGGCGGCGTCGATGGGCGCCACGCTTCTTGCGGGCGGTGCAAAAGGAAAACGGTTCGCGCTTCCGAATTCGGAGATTCTCATTCATCAAGTGATGGGGGGCGCCGAAGGTCAGGCGACCGAGATCGAGATCACCGCGCGGCATATCCTGAAAATAAAGGAACGATTGAACCAGATCCTCGTAAAACATACGGGACAGAAAACCGATAAAATAGAACGCGACACCGACCGCGATTTCTGGCTCACCGCGCAGGAAGCGAAAGATTACGGCATCATCGATGAAGTGTTGAAGATAAAGAAATAGACTTTCTTTTTCCTCCCGCCAGTCTATAGACTGGCGGGAGGGTTTTTTTTGTTCTTTTTCTGATGTAGGATGAAACAAATATGAAATCATCGGAAATAATTTCCACCATCCTTGAACGCGGCGTCGAGGAGGTCATCGTAAAGACCCATCTGGAACGATCCCTTCGGGAAGGAAAGAAACTCCGCGTCAAATTCGGCATCGACCCGACCGCGCCGAACATCCATCTTGGACACTCGGTACCCCTAAGAAAACTGAAACAATTCCAGGATGCGGGGCACACGATTGTCCTTATCATAGGTGATTTCACCGCGCGTATCGGCGACCCTTCCGGAAGGAATGATATGAGAAAACCCCTCTCCGAAAAGGAGATAAAGGAAAATATGAAGGGATATCTGAAGGAAGCGGGACTCATTCTCGATGTGAAGAAAGCCGAAATACATCACAACAGCGAGTGGCACGAAAAAAAAGGACTCACGCACATACTCTCCATCGCACAATCGGCGACGATACAGCAGGTCTTAAAACGCGACGATTTCAAAAAAAGAATCGAGAGCGACTCGGACATTTCACTCCTCGAGCTTTTTTATCCCGTACTCCAGGGATATGATTCCGTCGAAGTAAACGCCGACGTGGAGATCGGCGGCACCGATCAGAAATTCAACTTGCTTATGGGACGGCGCGTGCAACGCCACTTCGGCATGGAAGAACAGGACGTTCTGACCGTTCCTCTTCTTGAGGGAACCGATGGAGTGAAAAAAATGTCGAAAAGCGTGGGGAACTACATTGCGCTCGGCGACGAACCGAATGATATGTTCGGAAAGATCATGACGATACCCGATTCGCTTATCGAAAAATATTACACGCTCCTCACGGATGAGAAAGCCGATATCTCCGATCCATATGCGTCAAAAACACACCTCGCCGAGATTGTCACGGAACTCTATCACGGAAAAAAGAACGCGGAAAAAGCAAAAGATTTTTTTGTCACTACCTTTTCAAAAAAAGAGATATCCGAGGATATTCCCGAGCTCTTCATCGAAAAATATTTTTGGGACACGACAATATCAGGAAACACGAGTACCGCTTTTGCGATCGTGAAACGCATAAATCCGGATATGAGTAACAGCGAAATACGGAGACTCATCGAACAGGGCGGGCTTTCCATTGATGCCCAAAAAAAACAGGATCCCGAAGAGGTAATTCCAGAACCGAAGAAAGATATGTTGGTGAAAGTTGGAAAAAAGAGATTCGTTAAAATAAGGGTAAAATAAAAAAACCCCACCATTCCATGGAATAGCGGGGTTTTTGTTACTCGATAACAATCATTCTTCCCGTTTCTCCGGATCCTTCATGACCAGGCACCGCACAGAAAAAAGGAAAGGTTCCATCCACGGGTGGCGTGAATTTCATGATACGCGTTTCTCCCGGTCCCACTCCTATGGCAATCGCGGAGAGCCGCGTATCCTTGAACATAAATACATGTGTACGGTCATCCCCCGAAGATACTGCAAGCGTCACCTCCTGTCCCTTTCGGACGGTAAATGACTGTGGCACGAACCCTCCCTCACGCATCATGAGCCGTATCGAACCAACCGGTACCTGTCCTTCGGTTATGGGAACGGACTGTTGGGGCGCATTCGGTGAGCCTGGCGGAACATCAAGACGCACCACCTTTCCCGATGGCGTCGTCACCTCGCTTGGAATATTCGGCGTTGTTTCCGGTTGCTGCGGCATCTCTGCCGGACCGGTATTTTCAACTATAGGAACGGTGCTGGTTGCCGCTTCCGCCGGAACATTTTTTTCTCCTTCTACGGGCACATATTCAACACGAACCGTGTCGCCGTTTTTGTTGCTTCCCAACTTTCCTATTTTTTCAAGCGGGACGAGTCCGAAGACGCCGAAAAATATGATCGCGAGTGCAATGAGCCCGATAAAAAATATGGTAATGATGATACGGGCGACGTTTTCCATACAATAGATATTGTCTTTATTATATTCTATATCATTTCATTTCTACCGAATAGGGATATTTGTTTCAAATTGTTTCCACGGAAACAATTCCACGCGTCAGCGAACAAAAAATCATTATCCATAATGCTACCAGCCTCTTCATTCTCCACGCGAGCAAAACCATGTATCGGCTCCATCTCTCGGCTTGCCAGTCGCTCGCCTCGGATTAGCCGCCGCCTCGCGTGCACATCCGCTGATGCGCACTGGCTCCGGCGTTCGATTCTCCACGCGAGCAAAACTATTTGCTCGCTTTTAATAACGCACATCCCGCCGATCTTATAGATCGGCGGGATTAGTGTGCGGGTAAGGAGAATCGAACTCCTGTCTCAACCTTGGCAAGGTCGTGTTCTACCACTAAACCATACCCGCAATGATTCTACATTCCTGAATTTTCTGCCGTGGGCGGCTGTTCCGTCGGTCCTTTTACGAACGGGGTTCCCGTCGGACCTTTGAATTTCGGTGGGGGAGCTTCCGCGGCGCGAAAAAAGAACGCTGCGATGAAAAAAACAACGATTGCCACAAGAAACCAAAGAAAAAATACGGTTGTCTTTTTCATACTTCCACCCACCCCTCTAGTGTACCCAAAGAAAAACAAAAATAAAGACCCTTATTCAACCGTAACCGATTTCGCGAGATTCCTCGGACGATCGACATCACAGCCACGCAAGACCGCGCTGTGATACGCGAAGAGTTGCAATGGAACAACCGAAAGAAGCGGTGAAAGCATATCGTCTATCTTCGGTATCTCCATATAATCATCGGCGATGCGTTCCAAACGCCTATCTCCTTCGCTTACGACCGCAATAATTTTTCCCTTGCGCGCGCGTATCTCTTCCGCGTTGCTCATGATCTTTTCATATGACGGACCCTCCGGAGCAATGATGATGACGGGCATATATTCATCGACAAGCGCTATCGGACCATGCTTCATTTCCGCGGCGGGATATCCTTCCGCATGGATATACGAGATCTCCTTAAGTTTCAACGCGCCTTCAAGCGCGACGGGAAATCCGTAGCCCCGTCCGAGATAGAGCGCATTCTTCGCGTCTTTATATTTTCGCGCGATGTCTTTTATATAACTATCCATCGTAAGCACCGTTTCCGTTTTTTCGGAAACATCGGACAACGCACGCAGTATTTTTTTGATTCGTACATCGTCGATGGTTTTTTTCTTCTGTCCTATATAAAGCGCGAGAAGGAGTAATGTCGTGATCTGTGTCGTAAACGCCTTGGTCGACGCAACACCTATTTCCGGACCGGCGTGGGTGTAGAGCCCCGCGTGCGCCGCGCGTGCGATTGAAGATCCCACCACATTGCATATTCCCACGATCGTGCCGCCACCTTCTTTTGCGCATTGAATGGCCGCAAGCGTATCCGCAGTCTCGCCGGACTGCGAAACGCCGAAAAACACCTCGTCCTTGCCGATGATCGGATTTCCATATCTGAACTCGGACGCATATTCCGTGCGCGTCGGGATCCGGAGAATCTCCTCGAATATTTTCTTTCCGATAAGTCCGGCGTGCCACGAGGTGCCGCACGCGAGGAATGTAAACTGTTTCGCCGCAAGTAGTTTTTCTTCGATATTTTGTATTCCTCCGAGCTGTATCACCGCGTCCTCGACGGAATAAAGTCTTCCCCGCAGACTGTCGCATATCGCGCGTGGCTGTTCGTGTATCTCTTTCTGCATGAAATGATCGAATCCCGATTTTTCGAGCGCCTCGAGTTCTATATCGAGCACTTGTATCTGCGGTGTGTGCGACTCGTGAGTGATTGTTTTTATTTCCATGCGTCCATCGCGGAAAAGTGACGCGACTTCCCCATCTTCAAGATATATAACGCGCTTCGTATATTCCGCGAGCGGATACGCGTCGGACGCGACATAAAATTCCTTTTCACCGACACCCACGACAAGCGGACTTCCTTTTCTCGCCACAACGAGAAGGTCGGGGTTTTTTGCGGAAAGAACCGCGATCGCATACGCTCCGGACACTTTTTGAAGCGCCATGCGGACCACCGACGAAAAATCACTCTCCCCTCCTTTTTCCACCTCTTCGATAAGGTGCGCGAGCACCTCCGTATCGGTCTCGCTTGAAAATATATGTCCCTTCTTTTCCAGAAACAATTTGAGCGTCGCGTAATTTTCGATGATGCCGTTGTGCACGAGGACGATTCCCCCGTCTTCCGTTCCGTGCGGATGCGCGTTCACGTCGTTCGGCGCTCCGTGTGTCGCCCACCGCGTGTGTCCGATACCCAGCGCACCACTCGTATTTTTCTCCGCAATAAATTTTTCAAGGTCCGCGACTTTTCCCTTGTGTTTAAAGACGCGGATCGCATCGGAAAAAAGCGCCACCCCCGCGCTGTCATATCCGCGATATTCCAATCGCTTTAATCCTCCGATAATGATCGGGTATGCTTCTTTTTTTCCTATATATCCTACGATGCCGCACATACGGCAATTATAATACGAAACTACATTCAATGGCGAAGGCCATGTGCTCCGGCGCACAAAACGGAACGCGAGACACCCGTGTGTCTCGCTTTGCGCCTCACGGCATAATACAGAGTTTTGGCTCCGACTAAAATTTCCACCGTCGTGAAAATTTTGTCTAGCCGCCACCTCGCGTGCAATTCTTCTGAATTGCACTGGCTCCGGTGCACAAAACGGAACGCGAGACACCCGTGTGTCTCGCTTTGCGCATAGCGCAATCCGTTTTGTGCCCGGGGCCGGAATCGAACCGGCACGAAGTTTCCCTCACAACATTTTAAGTGTTGCCTGTCTACCAGTTTCAGCACCCGGGCGTTTTTTCCTTCCGCGATAAGAAGGTTCAAGACTATGACAATTAGGACATAGAATTTGTAAATTTTCAATCCTATTATCGTGTCTATCCCCATTTTTATGATGTAACTCTAAAGGAAGATATCCATCCCTTGTCGTTTCAGCCCAACTACATTTTTCACATTTTTTCTCTTTTATTTTTTCATTAAATATTCTTTTTTTTAGTTTGAAGCTTTGAAAATATGTGTTCTTTTTTAAAATTTCTTTAGTTAGTATCCGTGGTTTTCCTATGCCCCTCATACCAAGATTCCACCCTCTCCCCTTGAAGTGCCTAATATCAAGGTTATATTCTTTTATATATTTTTTTATTTGTTCGTAGTTTCCTCCTGCCTCTCTTAACTTCAATAA
>JAJZPU010000021.1 GCA_021811055.1 bacterium | reverse complement strand
CTTCCATCACAACATCTTTCTTCTCTATAGGTTCATCCTTTTCTTTTATCACCTCCTTGTTTTCTTCATTTTCCATCCCCTCTTCGGATATATCGTTCGTTGTGTCCGTTTCTTCATCATTCTGCTCTTCGATAATTTCCGTTGTATTCTCGATCGGTTCTTCGTCACCGTTCTCGTCTTCTTCTATCACAACCTCAGAAAATCCGTTCGGCATTTCCACTTTTGATTCATCGTCGGTAAATACATTTCGCACCACGGACCCAACTTCCCCGATACCAAATAGGACTACGTCCATCATTTTTCCGAAAAGGGACTTTTCTTCGTTGCGTTCAAAATTTGGATCAACTTTAGCCTTTTCCACATCCTTAAAAAACAAATCGATAACTCCGGCACTATATTGTACCGACTTTGTAGAAAGACGCGACCAGTAATCTATCAAAACAGTATCACCGCCCTCCTTCTCCGAAAAAATATAAATATCACCAGTATTTGTTGATAAAGTAAATATCTTTGGTTTTTTAAAATACAATAAGTATTCTCCAGTATTATCTTTATTTTTTCCATATAAATAATCTCCAATTTTTTCTTCTTCAACTAAATCCGGTAATTTATACCCTGTTTGTATTCCAATCGTATCTTTGCTGTAAAAGTTATTATTCGAATATTTTGCCAACTCATCAAAATAAGAATTCAAATCATCAAGTGCTATCGGTGATATTTTCACCAACCGTTTTTTAAGTTCCCCATCCTCATTCGAAAGAGTGTATTTCTCCGCAAATTTTTCATATACACTCCCTTCGGGATGCGGGTCATTCCGCGTATGATCGGGCACACTCGTATCTTGGATAAGGTGCAAAATATGCCCAAGTGTGAAAAACGCTTTTTCCGTGTCTCCATTCACATAATGACGAATTGCCTCCTGCCACGTGAAATCGGTTTTTGCGGTGATCTCACTTATTTTCCACCGTTCGAGTGCCGAGAGGATAGACGCGACCGTTGCCGGCACCTTATATGTAAGCTTATTCTGGTTATCTTTATCTTCCGCCCACTCTTTTGATTTCTGCCAGTCACCAACATTGATTTCCGGATTGATCAAAGAATCGTGTGAAAACCCACGGTCATTCACCGGATCATAGAAATGATTCATCCAACGCGGCGCATCATCTTCCCGCCGAGCGCCATCGATAAGAAATGCGCGAGTCTCTTCGGAAAGATCCTCGTCCGAGTGGGTATTAAAAAAGTCAAACGCCTCGTTCGTAAGAAGCGCGTGGGTGTCCACCTCATATGCGCACACAGAAAACGGAATGATTCCAAGAAGAATCGGAAGAAAAAGAAACCATATATTTCTTCGTCCCTCCATTTAATTTATATATCTTTTACATGCTCTCTATCTTCCAAACTCCGGAAAACTTATTTTGAATAAATCCAATATCGCTAACTAAATTACTATCTCTATCTCTTAGTTCAAACCCATAATATCCTCCCAATGAAGATCCTGCTGGTTCCGCTTTTTTTAACATACTTATTATTTCTAAAAGTTTATTTTCCTTTTTTGCATTTATTATCCCCTCTCTCATTGCTTCCCTATTATCTATACTCGCCCTTCCTCCATCCCAATATATATACTTCACTGCGAGATCTATATCGTCTTTTTCGAGTGCCTCAATGAACATATCAAGGGTCTCTTGTGGTGTTTTCCCGCCATACGTATCGGCAGTCATCTTATCTTCAAATTCTTTCATTCCCTTCACCGCCTGTTCGTAATTTTTCCGTGTTTCGCGTTCGCCCACCGCGCGTGGACTGAAAAACGCCTCCCAGACAACTGCACACGCGAACAAAAAGACCACTGCGAGAACGACAATGATGATAAATTTGAAAACGCGGGATTTTGAAGGAGTATCGTGCGGCACTTCGGGAGACGAGTTAAAAACCCCTCCCTCCGGTTGTGGTGAAGGAAATTGAGTCATCTCACACTTGACTCCATTATATCAAAATGGTGTTTCCTTATTTTCTATTTATCTGTGGATAACCAAAATCTATCATTTTTCCGACGGTCGTCAGAAAAATGATATGGTTTTGATGCCTTAAATAAAATGGACTTTCTCTGCAACGTTTTAATCCCCTATTTCCACAAAAAAATCAATTAAGCGTTCCGTATTTCGTAACTTCGAATATATGCACCGCGTCATTTAATCTCAATTCGTATATTTCTTTTAGAAATAACTTCGGGATTACAACGTCACCCTTCCATACGCTCTTTTGCACCATTACAAACCCCATGCGTACGAGTTCATCACGAACCCATTGCCGTTTCCTTCTTCCTTCTGGCGTTTCCGGAATGTCGAAAATAACAAGAACATATCTTCCTTCGGGAAGCTTCTTCGGATATTCACGTTGTTTCCGTGAAAATGCGTTAATTCCTTTCTTCGTTACTGACACCTTCTTTCCTTCCCTCGATACAAGTCCCTCTTTCACAAGCCGAGAAACCATAAGCGACAATGCGGTTTTGGAAACGAGATCAATTCGAATATCGTGACTTCGTGTCGCCACCCTCATCAATTCGCGCGCAGATTCCCTTTTCGACGAACGCATCATTGTTCCCGTCACTTCCCCCGCGACGACAACCGCCTCAAGTAGCTTCTGAAGCGTTACTTCTCCTGCGCGGGCAAGCGCCAATAAGACAACTTCTCTTTTCAACCTTGCTCTTTTTCCTCCGATTTTCTTCATATACTAATTATATCATTTTTCTGACGGTCGTCGGAAAAATGATATGGTGCAAAAAAACCGCGGCGCACAGGCTGCGGTTTTTAACGAACCTTATTCTATTTATTATCGCGGAGCAGATAATCATAGATATTCAGCACCGCCTTCACCGCATCGCCCATCGAGATGTTGTTTTGTTTATAGAGCACATCCACCACGTCGCCCGCCGCCCAGATGCGCGGATGCGAGGTCTTCTGCGTTTTGTGGTCCACCACCACTTCCCCCCGTTCGTTCGTCGCGACGAGTCCCTTCGCGAGACCGGAATTCGGCAACCATCCGATCTCCACAAACACCCCATCGATCGGAATTTCTTTTTCCTCGTTCGTCTTCACGTCTTTGTAGCGCACCCCGCGCACGAACGCGTCTCCCGTTATCGCGACCACTTCCGTGTGCGTAAAAATTTTAACCTTCGATTCTTTTTGTATGCGTTCCAACGTCACCGCATCGCCCTTCACCGCGTCTTTGTATTCAAAGAGGAGTATCTCCGCGGCGTAGGGAATGAGATCGGTCACGCTTTCGAGTCCGGCGTTTCCTCCGCCAACGACGACGACACGCTTATCCTTGAAGAGCGGCGCATCGCAGGTCGCGCAATACGCAACTCCCTTTCCGTCGAATTCTTTTTCGCCCGGCACGCCGAGCTTCCGCCGCCGGCTTCCCGCCGTCATGAGCACCGTCTTCGACTCGATCTCTTTTCCGCTTTCCGTCTTTACCGCAAAAAAGTCTCCCTTGTCTTCGATTTCCATGACGCGATCGCCGTCCATGACGTCGACATCCTGCGCGCGAAGCTGTGCTTCCATCTTTCCCGCAAGTTCGATCCCCGAAATCGCCGTGTATCCGATGAAATTCTGGATCTCGTTCGAAACCACGGACTGTCCGCCGAACATGTCCGTCACGATCGCTGTTTTTATTTTTTTCCGTCCGGCATAGACTCCCGCCGCAATGCCCGCGGGACCACCGCCGATGATTATCAGTTCATACATATCCCACAGTATAGCCGCCCTGCCGCATTTTTTCAAAATATATGGATATAAAAAAACGCACGGAGACGTGCGATACTTTCAAAAAGTACTTTTTTCTTTTCCCACATTTTAAATTTTCTCCTTCCGCCCAAGTTTACGAAGATTCGTATTCCTCCACCTCAAACACTTCCATTTCCACGTTGCACATCGGACACATTCCCCCGTCCTCGGCGGTGTAGCCACATTCAGGACACTTGTACATATTTATTTTTTATTATGGGACCGGAATTATTCCTCTTTTCCCAACGACCTTATGACATCTCGCGATGTGTGATTGTTATTTCATTTTCCGCTCTCCTCCCACCATGCGTTCGAGCGCTCCGCGATCGAACCCCACAAATATATGTTCCCCTATTTCGATGACCGGCACGCCAAGTTGTCCCGATTTTTTCTCCATTTCGGCGCGGGCGAGAGGATCCACGGACACGTCATGTTCTTCAAATGCGATATCGCGCGCGGTGAAAAATTTTTTCGCCATGCCGCAATAGACGCATGCGGGAGTGGAATATATGATGACTTTTTCCATATTATGCGCGGGGAAGCGCGTTCCACAACGTGACCAATATGATCACGCATCCGACAATAAGCGCGTTCCATACCGCAAGATTCAATTCATAAAATCCCAAAATCCACGGGGACAGGAGGGTCCATCCGCCAATCACGATCATAAACCAATGGTGCCAATATAATTTCATCCCGTTAGAGAAAGAAAGCGTTTTAAACGATTCTTTAAATACCTTTTTCCCATTCCCGTTTTCAAATACTTTTCTCTCACTCTCGCATCATGGTCATTGATACATGCCTCATAGTATATGATGGAAAAAGGACCGCGCTCTTTCGTCGAACTTATTTTTCCCATAGTGTGTTCTTTAAAACGTTTTCGTAGATCGTTTGTTGATCCGGTATATAACTTCCCGTCTTTCTTACTTTTCAATATATATACATATACCATAAAAAAATTCTCTAACGGGATAAATACACTGGTATTATACCACAAAAACACCCCTCATAAATGAGGGGTGTGATTCGCTTTTTATATCTCCTTCAGGAGCTCTCCCATGATCATTTTCATGTACGGTTGTCCCTTTTCTTCTTCATCGAACGGGACCGCGCCCGGAATCGTGTATTTCGGGGTGCCGTTCAAAACGATTATGGAATACGGCGTTCCCTGCATTCCCGCCGCCACCGATTCATCGAGCTGTGTCTGCACTTTTCCCTTGTATTTTTCTGACGCGAGACACTCGTTGAATTTTTTCGCGTCAAGACCGACATAGGTCGCTATTTCGGAAAGTTTCGACCCGTCGAGTCCGTCGTTCGACGGCGTGATTTCCATCAAACGGTTCAGATACTCCCAAAATTTTCCATTCCCCCCGAGGTCCGCCGCACATTCCGTCGCTTCGGCTTCGGTGCGCGCTTTCGTATGTAACTGATCGATCGGTGCGTGGCGATACACCCACGCCACCTTGTCTCCATATTCCGCCATCACGCGTTGCATCGTGAAGTGAAAGTTCTTACAGAACGGACATTCCGTATCCGAATAGAGCACGAATGTTATTGGCGCGCCGCTCTTCCCCATGATGTGGTCGTCGTCCTTCACTTTCGAAAAATTCGCGAGTGGATTTCCCACGTTTTGCGCGAGTTCCGAATTCGTAGTATCCGGTGTCGTCGATTTTTTCCCGGCGTTATATATAAGCGATCCGGAAATGAGCAATGCCGCAACAAAAATACTTACAGGTAAAAGATAGTCACGTTTCTTTTTTTCGTGTTGTTCCATATATGCATTCATTTTAATAAGCGCACTCAAAAAAGCAACTTCAGAGCGCACCGGAACTTTCCGAGAAGCGCAAATGTGGGTATAATCCAACTATCGTCCCATGACCGCGAAATTAAAGAAATTCCTTTTCGAAAATTCAACGCTTCGGCAGACTATTCTCAAAAACACATTTTGGATGAGCTTCGGACAGATCGCGAGCCGTCTCATCCGTGCCGTCGTCATTATTTATGCCGCCCGCATTCTTGGCGCTGCCGGCTACGGCGTATTTTCCTATGCATTAAGCCTTGCGGGATTCTTCACGATATTTTCCGATATCGGCCTTACTCCCTTCCTCACGCGGGAAAGCGCGAAAGCCCCGGAACTCCGCATGACCTACATCGCAACTTCATTCACGCTGAAACTCTGTCTTGTTGCGATAAACTCCATAATTATTCTCGTCGCTGTCCCGTTCATCACAAAAATGCCGGGAGCAATACCCCTTCTTCCCTTCCTTATCGTTCTTTTTGCATTCGACAGCATCCGCGATTTTTCCTTTGCCGTCACCCGCTCCATCCAAAAAATGGAAACTGAGGCGGGAATCAACATTCTCACAAACATCGCTATTCTCGCATTCGGACTCGGTGCGCTTTTTTTCTTCGGTACGGCAAAAGCACTCATGATCGCCTATACCGTCGGCACCGGCATCGGCATGATCATAGGACTCTGGACACTCCGTTCGTATTTTCATAAATTCTGGACTTCGTTCAGTAAAGCGCATGTGAAACCAATCCTTCTCGAAGCGTGGCCCTTCGGCGTGTCGGCACTTCTCAGCACCATCATGCTCAATACCGACACTATCATGCTCGGTGCAATGCGCACGGAAGCGGAGGTGGGATACTATTCCGCCGCACAGCGCATCATTTCCATCCTCTATCTCATCCCCGGATTCTTAAGCGTCAGTGTCTTCCCCGTCATGGCACAGCTTGCGATAAAAAATAAGGAGCGGTTCGTCGGAGTGCTCGAAAAGGCACTCCGCGCAGTGCTCCTTGTCGCATTTCCCATCGCGCTTGGCGGCGCGGTGCTCGCCTCCCCGCTTATTCTTTTCATATTCGGAAAGGAATATCTTCCCGCCGCCGTTACACTTCAGATACTTCTTTTCAACGTATTTTTTGTATTTCCGGGAAGTATCATCAACAACGGAATATTCGCATTCGGAAAGCAAAAACAACTACTTGTTGCGTTTGCGATCGGCGGTATTGGAAACGTCATTCTCAATTTCCTGCTCATTCCGACATTCGGCATCGCAGGGTCTGCTGCCGCGACCATTGTCACGCAATTTCTGAGCAACGGATACACGTTCTTTGCGATGCAACGCATCACTCCCTTCACCTCTCTCGGACTCGTGAAAAGAATAGCTCCAGCCGGAATCATCATGACCATCGCGGCGCTTTGCATGAATGCGATTGGTACACATGTGCTTATCACGGTATGCATAAGCGGCATCCTTTATGCCGGACTTCTGTACGTGTTTCGCGAAGAACTCATCACTAATCTCAGGACGGAAATCGTGAACTTCTTTAATCCTTCGGTTCGTGAATAAAAAAACTTCCTCGTATTTAAGAGGAAGTTTTTTATCGTACTAGCGTCTCGGTCGGCCAATACGAAAGGATCCTTTCTTTCAGCGCGTTCGCTTCCGCGTCTCTGTTCGTCACATAATAGAGTACCTGAAGCGCCGTGAGACATTGCGGACGCGTGGGACTCACTTCAAGACATTTTTTATAATATTCTTCCGCGGCGGTTAAATGGTCGAGATATTCGTATTTCGCTCCCACAATATAATGGAGTTGTCCCATAATAAACAATTGTTGTGTTTCACTCGAATACGCCCGCGTACCATTTTCCGTATATTCTTTATATTTCCCATCAAGATAATCAACAAGTGTTTTTGCCACCTCACCCGTGATCGGCCTATCTTTGTTGTCGATGATGTTCAATATTTCATTGCTTAAAAAACGAATGATCTCACCCTGCCCCACGGGAGAAGGCACATCAAGTGCGCGTGACGCGAACATTTCGAAGTCTTCCACCGTTGTCACTTCCCTGAAAGAGTACAACATCGAAATGAATGCTTTCGATTTTATATATGGCAGAATGACCCCCCAATACATTCCCACACACACGCAAACAATGATCACTCCCGCTATTATTTTTTTTATCATGGGATGCATATATCGTTACTTTGTTCGTTTCGCCTGTTCACCCGACGACAACTGGAACTTCCACACCGCGAACGAGAAGAAGAGGAAAAGATTAATGTAGGTCGGTAAAATATCGAAGAGCACCACTCCCTGCATGAGATACGCGATCGGAAGCGCAAAGAAAAGTCCGCGTTCGAAAATCCGTTTATTCCGTTCCGATTTATTTTTTTCCTGCAACGCGTCGAGTTCCTTATTCCTTTTTACAAACTGAACATAATACGCTACAAAAATCGAAACGAAGGCGAGAAATCCGAATATACCCGTTTCCACAAGATAGTCGAGGTAGACGCTGTGCGCGCGATCATACCACGTTTCCGATCCTCCAGCCGGCACATAGTGACGCGTATCGAAATATTTATCGAATACCACCACAAAATTCTCCGGACCCCATCCGAGAAGCGGACGTTCTTCAAATCCTTTCACTGCCGATCCCCATGTCCACAAACGGCTCTGCCAACTCGATGATGAAAATCCGATATTGAAAAGTCGGGCACCCGGGAGCGAACGCACAAACGGCGTGTCGTGAAAATATACAAGCCCTCCACCAAGTACAACACACACGGCAAAAAATGCGAATATCTGTTTTTTCCATTTCCATCCGCTTTTTGCGAGCGTGTATATAAGGAACGCAAGTATTCCCGCTCCGAGTCCGTAAACCGGTCCACGCGTTTGGGTGAGCCACACGAATATTGCGGCAACACACATCAATACTCCGTACCCGATCTTTTTTGCGGCGGTACGCGAAGAAAGATATGCGAGATAAAATATGACAAAAAGCATATACACCCCGACATATGCCGCATTTCCGAGCGATCCCTGAAATCGGACTCCGCCGCTGAATGCGGGACCGACAAATCCCTTTACCCCAAGACCGGCAAGCACTCCATAGAGCAACATCAGTCCACCGGCAAAGATAGACAATTTAAATATGTTCTTCCAATCGCTTTCCTCCTTGAACAGCACGGCGAGAAGGAAAAAAAAGGCGAAAAAGTGCAGTATTTGGAATGCACCCTCTCCCCGCTCGAAATTCGACCAGATAGCATACTGCGGATCATATGCAAAGAAACTCGAGAGCACAAAAAAGAACACAAATACCGCAAGGGCGATAAAAAGCGGCGACCGCACCACACGTCGTATCCGCTCTTTATATGCCGATTCGAAAAGCGACGTCCGAAAAATATATCCAAGGAGAAAGAATATTGCCGAAAAATCAATCGCCATGCGGAAAAACGTATATTTCGTGACAATAAACGGAAAGAGCGTCATTGTTCCCACGAGAACGACACTTAATACCGATATCAACAGAAAAAACTTTGATACTTTGAAAAAAGCCATTGTTTGCCGTAGCATTATAGCATGCAAAAAAAGAGAAACACAATCGTGGGTATTGTCGGCCTGGGCTACGTCGGCATCCCCACTGCGCTTGCGCTCGGACGCAAAGGGACGCGCATCATCGGCATCGATATCAACCGAAAGCGGGTTGATATGCTGAACAAACGGAAAAGTTTTATCGCGGAAATTCCGGATGAGGAACTCGTGAAATCATTAAAAAATTTCAAAGCGACCACCGATTGGTCCGAAATAAAAAAGTGTACCGTGGTGCTCGTCACGGTTCCCACACCGCTCACAAAAAACAAAACACCGGATACCACCGCCATTGAAGAGGCGGGAAAGAAAATAGCCCGTTATCTGAAACCTGAAACACTTGTCGTCTTAGAGAGCACAACATATCCCGGCACCACCGAGGAACTCTTAAAGCCGATCCTCGAAAAGAGCGGGCTTGTCGCGGGAAAGGACTTTTATCTTGCCTTCGCACCGGAGCGCATCGATCCGGGAAATAAAAAATTCGCATTTCATGAGGTACCAAAAGTCGTGGGCGGCATCAATAAAAAATCAACGGATCTTGCAGTGAAGTTTTATCGCACCTTCATCCCAAAGGCCTTTCCCGTTTCGAATGCACGCACCGCGGAGATGACGAAACTTCTCGAGAACATCTTCCGACTCATCAACATCTCGCTCGTGAACGAACTGAAAATGCTCGCGGATAAAATGGATATCGACTTCTGGGAAGTCATTGAGGCCGCAAAAACAAAGCCATATGGATTCATGCCGTTCTATCCCGGACCCGGCATCGGCGGTCATTGTATCCCGCTCGATCCGTTCTATCTTTCATGGAAAGCACGTGAATTGAACTTCTTTACCCGCTTTATCGACCTTGCGGGAGAGATCAATGAACTCATGCCACACCATGTCGTAACAAAGGTGAGTTGGGCACTGAATAAACAGAAAAAGGCACTGAATGGCGCGAAGATTCTCGCGCTTGGCGTTGCCTATAAAAAAGATATCGATGATCCACGTGAGTCTCCAGCGCTTGAGGTGCTTTGGGACCTGAAACGAAAGGGTGCTGTTGTGGACTACCATGATCCATATATCCCCGCAGTGAACGTGGGTGGAGAAATTATGGAATCCGTCTCCCTTTCAACCGACGCCCTCAAAAAAGCTGATTGTGTACTCATTCTTACCGACCATTCTTCATTCGATTACAACGCGATCGCAAAACACGCGAAACTTGTTGTTGATACGCGCGGCGCCATCAAGGCAAAGGCACCCCATATTTTCTTTTAAAACACCCAAGCAGAAGATCCCGCCCATAGACAGGCGGGGTTTTCTGTTGTATAACAAACTCAGAAAAATTAACAAGTAAGGAGTGTATCAATGAAGAAGGAACCAGGATTTGTGCTCATTGGCACTGGATTCATTATGCCGCGACATGTTGAAGCAATTAACGCCATCGGCGGAAAAATAAAAGATGTTGTTAATACCGCATACGGAGAGTATCTCTTTGAAGACGTGATAAAGCACACTTCTGCGGAAAATGTCGTTATTCTCGCTCCAAATCATTTTCATCGTGCGATGGTGCGAAACGCACTTTATTGGGGAAAGTCTGTACTCTGCGAAAAGCCGCTTGGTATCTCAACAAAAGAAGTGGAAGATATTATCGAACTAGAAAAAACATCCAAGGGGAAGGTATTTACTGTTTTACAACTCAGACACCACCCGCTTGTGAAAAGGCTGGAACGGGAAATTGATCCCGAAGACGATCACGAGATAACGATCTATATCAACGTCTTTCGCGACCAGAAATACTATTCAGGATGGAAAGGAGACGATAGAAAGTCGGGTGGCATTCTCTTCAATCTTGGAAGCCACTATTTCGACCTTCTCGTTCATCTTTTTGGCGTTCCCGAAAAAATCCTTGCAGTCGAAGGCACGGAAAAAACCATGGAAGGAATCCTCGAGGGGAAAAATTTCCTTTGCAACTGGCGCATCAGCACCGACGCAACACAGAAAGAACAACAACGCGTTTTTCAGATCGATGGACAAAACTATAACTTTTCATCAAAAGACAATCTTTCCTATGAAAGTCTCCACCGTTCCGTGTACGAAGATTTTATCCAAGGAAAAGGCATCGCCCCCAGCGAGGTGCTTCCCGCAACATTACTCATCGAAAATATTTACGACATATTCAAAAACGGAGGTGTACATTGATCGGAAAAGGAACCACTACCTATCTTCCGTGGCTCTCGAATATTCATAACGACGCTCGAATAGGAAAAGAGTGCGTCATCCATTCTTATGTATGGATCGGCAATAAGGTAAAAATCGGAGATCGATGCAAGATAGAGGCATTTACCTTCATTCCTCCCGGAGTGAGCATCGGGAACGACGTATTCATCGGCCCGCGCGTCACATTCACGAATGACAAACATCCCCCATCTCACGGAAAGGGCTGGAGCAGGACATCTGTCCGTTCCGGCGCTTCGATTGGCGCAGGCGCAATTATTCTTCCCGGAATTACCATCGGAAAGAATGCGATTGTCGGTGCGGGAGCGGTCGTCACGAAAAATGTTCCCGCGGGAGCAACGGTCGTCGGAAATCCCGCAAAAATATTAAAGAAATCAATTAAAAAACCCCATTCTTAAAATGGGGTTTTATTATTATTTTATTATTCGAAAAAACGGTGGTAGAGTAGTGGATATGAAGGAGGTAAAAAAGATAACCATTGCGATTCCCGCGAGAAATGAGGAGAAATTTATCGGATCATGCCTTGATTCGCTTCTCCTTCAGACACATCCGAAAGAACTGACCGAGATTATTATCGTCGACGGCGCAAGCACCGATCACACAAAACAGGTTGCACTCGAATATGCAAAAAAATATCCGTTCATAAGAGTGCTCGACAATCCAAAAAAATATACACCCTATTCGATGAATATCGGCGTGAAAAACGCAACGGGGGACGCAGTCACGATCGGCGGCGCACATTCGACATATGAAAAAGACTACCTCGAAAAATGCGTGCGCTACTTGAACGAATATCCCGATGCAGACAATGTTGGCGGCGGCATTCGCACTACACCAGCGCGCGATACCTTCACCGCGAAAGGAATCGTTGCGGCGCTCAGTTCGTTTTTCGGTGCCGGCAATTCACTTTTCCGTACAGGCATCACCGAACCCACATGGGCGGACACCGTTTTCGGCGGTTGTTTTCGAAAAGAGCTTTTTGAAGAAGTCGGGTATTTCAACGAACACCTCACTCGAAGCCAGGACATGGAATTCAATATTCGCCTCAAAAAAGCGGGGAAGAAAATTCTCCTCGTTCCGGATATCGTAAGCATCTATCACCCCAAGGCGACATTTTGGAGCTTTTTCATACACAATCTGAAGGACGGCATCTGGGCAATCCTTCCCATGAAATACGGCGCGCGCATGTTTAAGCTCCGCCATCTACTCCCCTTCTTTTTTGTCGCCGGACTTATTGGATCGCTCCTTCTTTCTCTCCTTGTGCCATTTTTTATATACTTCTTTTATATCGGACTCGGACTTTGGATACTCGCGGCATTGTATTT
>JAJZPU010000020.1 GCA_021811055.1 bacterium | reverse complement strand
ACCAAAAAAACTGGTCTATATCGTCCATCGTGATGCGGCAAATAGTATGAGCACTCCTATAATAAATATGGATATTTCACGCAAAAACATCTTTTTGGAGAGTGTTCCTGAAAAGTGCAGTATTCCAAGGTTTTTCAATGTAAAGGCAAAAAGAGCGACGAAAATCGCCGTATGTATCGGTCCAAGCGGAAGAAATCCTAAAACAACAAATAATTCGACGAAAAAGAGACCGGAAACGACGGCAAAAGAGAGTATTCTTCCGGGAAACGGTATTTTCATAAATTTCATGAACTCTTTCATGAGAACGACTGAACCGAAAAAGAGAGGTATGTTCCAAATCCACGAATCCGTCATAGAAAGCCCTCCGAACACGAGAAAAACGACGAAAAGCGCCGCGGTATGCACCACTCCGTACATTCCGCGCCTGTCTTCAAAGAGAAAATTCCCGCTTCCCACGACACCGAAGAAGATGAAGAAGAAGGAAAGAACAATACCCGTCCACACGATTCCGGGCGAAAGAAACGGAAGAAAATCATCCGCAAACGCGATACCCACCACATACGAACACACAATCATCCAAAACGACCAGCGGATCGTTCGCCGATCGAGTAATTTGGAGTAAATATATGCCGCTATAAGCACCACAAGAACGGCAAAAAAGAACGTGGCGGTACCCATCGCATATATCGCCACGGCCACGGTTCCTGCAAGCGCACTAATAAACGACTTCAATGCGATCGGGTTTCCGAAGTATGATTTTAATCTTTGCACCATCGTGTATTCCTTCGCGGATAATCGTGTCCGCAAGTGCGTCGACAATGACCTTTTGGATAAGCCGTTTTAACGGGCGCGCGCCGTATTCGCGGTCAAACCCGCGCTCCCCGAGATATTTCTTCACGTCGTCCGTAATGGTCAATTTTATTCCGCGCGATTCGATACGGCGCATCACGTCTTCAAGCTGAATGTCCACAATGTTTCTGATATTCTGGCGCGTCAACGCGTTGAAAATGATTATTTCATCGAGACGGTTTAAAAATTCCGGCTTGAATGTATCGCGGAGAGCTCCCATCACTTTTTCGTGAAACGAATCCTCTTTCCTCTTTGTTTCGTTCACCTCATTTTCGGTCTCAAACCCGATGGAGGACATCTGGCTGAAGTATTCACTTCCCGCATTCGAGGTGAGAATGATCACCGTATTTTTGAAATTCACCGTCTTTCCCCTTCCGTCGGTAAGACGCCCGTTATCGAGGATCTGGAGAAGGATGTTAAACACTTCCGGATGTGCTTTTTCGATCTCATCGAAAAGAATGAGACTATAGGGCCTGTGACGCACGATTTCCGTGAGTTGCCCCCCATCCTCGTGTCCCACATATCCGGGCGGTGAACCGATGAGCCGTGCCGTTGCGTGCCGCTCCATATATTCCGACATATCGATGCGCACAAGCGCTTTTTCGTCATTAAACATGAACTCCGCGACCGCTTTCGCAAGCTCGGTCTTTCCGACTCCCGTCGGACCAAGGAACATGAAGGACCCCGCCGGACGATGTTCGTCCGCAAGTCCCGCCCGTGAACGCCGCAGTGCCCGCGCGATCGAGTCGATCGCGTTTGGTTGTCCTATAACGCGCTTTCCGAGCTCCTCTTCAAGACGCATAAGTTTCCCCGCTTCCGATTCGAGCATTTTCATGACCGGAATTCCCGTCCACCGCGATACCACCCCCGCAATGTCTTCCTCATCGACGACTTCCTTTACGAATCTTTTTTCCACGGGTGCGTGTCCCGATTTTTTTCCGGTTGTTTTTTCCGGGGCGGCATTCTTTCTTTCCAAAGTTTTATATTCCTTTTCCGCGAGCGGCAATTCTCCGTACGTTATTTTCGCCACCCGTTCGAAATTCCCCTCCCGTTCCGCGACCTCCGCCTCATGCCGCAATGTTTCGATGCGTCTGCGCAGTTCATGCAGACTCTCCACTCCCTTTTTCTCCCCCTCCCATCGTCCGGAAAGCGTTTTATTCTTCTCCTTCAACTGGCGCAATTCTTTTTCTATTTCCTTTATGCGCACCTCCTTTTTCTTTCCTCCTCCCTGCTTCAATGCAGACCGCTCGATCTCCAGACGAGAGATCTCTTTCCGTATTTCCTCAAGTTCACGCGGCATACTGTCCGATTCGAGCCGAATCGCTGCCGCCGCCTCGTCGATGAGATCCACCGCCTTGTCGGGAAGAAACCGGTCGGTGATATATCTCGCGCCGAGATTTACCGCCGCAATAATCGCATCATCGGAGATTTTCAATCCGTGATGAGATTCGTATTTTTCTTTCAGACCGCGAAGTATCGCGATTGAATCTTCGATCGTCGGCTCTTCCACGAGCACCGGCTGAAACCGCCGTTCAAGCGCGGCGTCTTTTTCTATGTGTTTTTGATATTCTTTAAGCGTTGTCGCGCCGATCGCGTGCAATTCTCCGCGTGCCAATGCGGGCTTTAACATGTTCGACGCGTCGATTGCACCTTCGGCGGCACCCGCTCCCACGATCATATGGATCTCATCGATGAATAAAAGGAACTTTCCCGCACTGCGTTCGATCTCTTTCAAAAACGCCTTCAGACGATCCTCAAATTCTCCGCGGAATTTTGTGCCGGCAACGAGCGACCCCAGATCGAGTGACAGCACCTCTTTTCCCTTCAGTGATTCGGGCACATCTCCCGCGACAATTTTTTGTGCGAGTCCCTCCACGACCGCCGTCTTCCCGACGCCGGGCTCCCCGATCAATACCGGATTATTCTTTGTGCGGCGTGAGAGTATCTGCATCACGCGGCGCAATTCCTCCTCTCTTCCTATCACGGGGTCAAGTTGTCCTTCGATCGCTTTCTTCGTGAGGTTTATGGCGTATTTTTCAAGTACCCGGAACTTCGTTTCGGGTGTCTCATCCGTCACCTTCACTGATCCACGCAACGCCTCAAAACTTTTCCGCAACGCATCTTTCGTCGCGCCGGATTGGATAAGCAACTCTTGCGCCCGGGAAGGAATCTCGGAAAGCGCAATTAAAATATGCTCACAGGAGACAAACTCATCACCACCGTCATGTGCAATGCGTCCGGCACGATCGAGTATCCGCATCAGTTCCTGTGAAAGATAAAATTGCCCCAACGCTCCCTGCGCTATCTGTATTTTCGGCAAAAGTTCCACTTCACGGATCGTTGTCTGAAGAAATTGAGGCATATGCACGCCGCTTTCTTCAAGCATCGCCTGCACAAGGGTTTGTTCGTCGCTTGCTATGCTCTGCAGCACATGCAACGCTTTCAATTCTCCCTGATTGAACCGCGCCGCGAGCTCCTGCGCATTTTGGAGCGCCTCCTGTGCTTTTATGGTAAATCGTTGAAAATTAGGCATGGTGATTAATTAATTCTATAACTAACAACTAGTAATAACTTCTATGCGCGAAAACTGAATTGTCCGATATTTTCGCGAAGGCCAAGACTTGGGCGTCGCCCCGGAGACAGCCTGAGCGGAGATATTGGACAACGTTACGTCGCGCCATCAGTATAACAGAATATAAGAAATTAGCAAACTCATTGTTTGAGTGCTAATTTTCTTTTTCCGTTGGACGCTCCCCTAATACCACATCAAGTGAAATATCCTTCTCTCCTCGATGAATGGAAAGGGTTACTTTTTCACCCACGCCGTACTTTTGAAGCACGCTCGCAAGAACCTTCCCTCCCTCAAGCGATTCGCCATTCACCTTGGTGATGATGTCTTCCGCCTGTATTCCCGCTTTTTCCGCAGGAGATCCGGGAATTACGGCCGGTCCCTCTTCGGTGCCGCGTACCAATGCGCCATATGACAGCGGAAGATTCTGCTTCTTTGCAAGCGCTTCCGTTATCGGGATATATCGCACCCCAAGATATGTCGACTGGATGGTTCCGGTCTTCTTTACGGATTCTATGGCGCGGCGCGCCTGATTGATGGGAATTGCAAACCCGATATTCTGCGCCCCCGAGGCAATTGCGGTGTTTATTCCTATTACTTCTCCCTTCAAATTCAAAAGCGGTCCGCCGGAATTTCCCTGATTGATCGCCGCATCCGTCTGTATCACTCCTTCGATTTTTTCCGCAAAACCGGTAACACTCCCCGCGGTGATGCTCCGTGCCAACCCCGAGATCACCCCAACCGACACCGTATTTCTGAACTCACCAAGCGCATTTCCAATCGCGATCGCCGTCTGCCCGAGTTTGATCGAATCGGAATCGCCTATCGTCGCAACCGGCATATTTGAAGCGGAAATCTTTAAAAGTGCGAGATCGTTTACGGGATCCTGCGCCAAAACCTTCGCGTCATATTTTTTTCCGTCATTCGTGAATACCGTATATTCCGCATCCTTGTCTACCACCACATGTTTATTCGTCACGACGAGCCCGTCCGACGAGACGACAAATCCAGATCCGCCTCCGATCTCCTGTTTTTTCGTTCCCTTTTCGCACTCACCGTAAAATTGGATACCGTTTCCGAAAAAATCCTGGAATTCCGGAGGGAGATTTCCGAATGGATTCGTCGGACACCGCTCCACAACGGGAAGATCTTTCGAAATAACAATCGATACGACGCTCTTTGAAGCGACATCCACAGCATTCACCACGGCCGCCTCATAATCATATGCCGGTTTATAGAGCGGCACCGGGGCGCTTTCTTCCTGTTTTCCTTCGTTGGTTTTCCCTTTCAAAAGCATCTCTGTCGATGTTCCCGAAAAGCTATCTTTAATGAAATTCCACGCATCGCCGAAAAATCCCGCTTCAGATGCGCGGAGAGATGCCGCGATACCGACACAAAACACCGCTGCCGCGAAAATGCCCGCGACAAGTATTTTTATTTTTTTGTCTTTGTTCATGATGATATGGGTATAAAAATATGCGACTCTTTCGTATACATCATACAATAGAGCCGCACATTTTTTCTACGTTCCGCCTACTACTACGCGCGAGAACCTTATTTTATTTCATACCGGAGATTCACCGTCACCGTCACTTCCTGCGATCCCGCCTCTATGGCCGGAGCGGCCATGTCCGAGGCACCCCCCATCCCATATATTTCGGTCGCATTCATAACCTTCGCATTGCGATATTGGGCGACCGGGTAATAACTTCCTTCATCGATCGAAATAAGTTTCCCGATCGAAAATCCTGTTTCATCGGCTATCTGCTCCGCCTTTTCTTTCGCTTTTTCTATCGCCTGCGCTCTCGCGTCCGCCAAGACTTTTGTCGGATCGTCGATCGTGAATTGGAGCTCCGAAACCGAATTTGCCCCCTTCTCGACCACCCCCGAAATAATATCTCCCGCTTTTTCAAAGTCGCGCACCTTCACGAGCACCGACTGCCGCACGGTATATCCCACAATCTGCGCCGGAGGACACACCGTCGCTCCGTACGAACTGCAATTCGAATACTGATACCGCGGTTCGACATTATACTGCTGTGTTTTGATATCTTTATCCTCGACGTTATTGTCCTTTACGAACGCAATCGCCTTATTCACCTTCTCGACATTCTGCTTCTGCAGTTCTCCGAGATTCTTTCCCCCCTCCGTGATCACACTGAAGGTAAATGTTGCCACGTCGGGCACTGAAATCACTTTCCCGTCCGCCGACACCGAAAACGTGCGAAGTGACGCGGGATCAACCTGCTTCGCAAATGATCCGGCATATATCCACGCCGATATCGACACGACTATAAGGGCAAAAACGATCGCCCCACTCACATAATTTTTTATTTTTTGTTCCATATGTTTCCTGATTCTACACCTTTTTGCGATTTTTTCAAATATAGTATTTCCATTACGACCTGTATTTTTCCATTATCTTCCGCAACACCACACCAAAGCCGCGAATATCGGCATTTTTCGTATCGCGTCCGAAACTAAACCTGATACTTTCACGCGCCCGTTCTTCTTCATACATAGCGGTCACCGTACGCGACGCCTGTGGCGCGCGCGCGTGACAGGCCGATCCCGCAGAGACCGCCACCCCCTCTCTATCCAATTGAATAAGAAACAATTCATTCGAGATTCCCGGGAACCACACGTTCAAGATGTGCGGACTACACGCCTCGAACGGTCCATTCGTTTCCGCACGCGGACATATTTCTTTTATCAACTCGAAAAAATCCTTCTTTAATTCACGCATCTTTATACTTTGTTTCACGCGCGTGCTCTGCGCGTATTCCACCGCTTCCGCGCACCCCACGATTCCCGAGACATTCTGCGTGCCGCTGCGCATGCCGAATTCTTGACCGCCTCCGGTTATGATCGGCTCCACCGCGCGCATGATATCCACGCGATTTTTTACATAGAGCACCCCGACTCCTTTTGGTCCGCACAATTTATGCGCCGAAAGCGTAAGTATATCGACACCGAGCGTAGATACATCGCAATTGCCGTATTGGAATGCCTGGACCGCGTCGGTGTGAAAAAGCGGATATATCGATTTTGTATAATTTTTAGTTTTTGATTTTGAATTTGTTTGAGATTTCCTATCTTTGAAAATTTCCATGATTTTCGAAACTTCAGAAATAGGTTGTATGCTTCCTGTTTCGTTATTCACATACATGACCGACACGAGTACTGTTCGTTCATCGAGTTCCTTTTCTATTTTTTTTATGTTCACTGTCCCATTTTCATTCACCGGAACAATCACGCATTCGACGACCCCGTTTTCCTCGAGTGTTTTTGCGGTCTCATATACCGACTCGTGTTCGATCGCGGAAATGATTATTTTCGGTCGTGCATGCGCGCGGTCATGTATATATTCCGCCGCGCCGGCGACAACACCGCGAAGCGCCAGATTATTTGCTTCCGTTGCGGAACCGGTAAATATGACATCCTGGAAATCCGCGTTCAGACATCGTGCTATCTTTTCACGCGCGCCATCAAGCATCTTCTGGGCTTCCTGCCCAAACAAATGCAGTGAATTCGGGTTTCCGAACGGCACCGCATCCATCGCCTTTTTTACCCGCTGATCGATCGGGGTCGTTGCCGCATAGTCGAGATATATCCTCTGCATATCGGTAGTATAGATATATTATCTGTTTTTGGGGATATTGACAATAATATATATAATGTTGTATAATCAAACCAGAAAAAAATAAGGAGAATAGTCTTGAAAACAAAAATAGTTGATCCGTATCCGGTGCTTGCCGTGTACTGCCACGTTCCAGTGCTCGACGAAGACGGGAAGATAAAAATACTTCTCGTTCACGACAAGGACAAGGATTTTCTTCCCATACTTTTCAAATTTTCCGGAGGGAGAATTGAAAAGGGAGAAAATGAGTTGGAGTGTGCACAACGTGAGATACACGAAGAATGCGGCGGTCCACTCATCCCCTTTGAAGACTTTCGGGAAATAAAAAGAGTTCCTGTAGAAGCGAAGGGGAATAGAGTTCAGCACTCGATTTTGTTCCTGAAAAGCAAGAAAATCTTTAGGAAAGATGAGTTGCGACAAGGGGCGGAAGTTGTTCTGAAAATTGTCGATAAAAAATCTGCGGAGATGATGCTTGCGTATAGAGAGCTTGTTAAAAACCATGCTGACATACTCAACCAGTTCATCCTCCCCGAGATGGAGTACTGATCTTTCATATTAAAAAACGCCACGGCTTGCCGGGGCGTTATTTTTTACCGCCTTTTTTTATTCCTCCTGCTTTTTCCCGAAGAATCTCATAATGTCGAATTGCCGAAGAAGCACGAGTAATATCACAAGGAATGCCGTTGCGATGCATGCGAATTTCACAAGCCCCACTCCCGCCAAAACGCCAATTGCCGCAACAAACCACACCGCCGCCGCGGTAGTAAGCCCATACACACGTCCTTCGTGTTTTATGATCACTCCCGCACCAAGGAAGCCAACCCCCACAACGACGTTCGCAATAACTCCCAAAAATCCGCTGTTCCTCGCTATGATATCCGGAATATCGCTTGGGGACGGAGCGATAATATAGGGAAGTACCACACTCACCATAGAAAAGAGCGCCGCGCCCGCCGCGACCATGATGTCCGTGCGAATCCCCGCTTCCTTTCCCACATATTCCCGCTCAATGCCGATGATCGCGCCAAGCACGATCGCCACACACAAACGGAATATCATTTCTTCGGTAGTAAGCATTGTTTTGTGTTTTTATTATACCTTATTTTCTTTATTCGTATGTCGGATGTTCTTCCCGGATCCCCCGCGCATAATTCGCGTATCGCGCAAGTGCGAATAATATGCTCGAGATTCTGTTCAAAAACGCCATGACCTCCGGAGACACTTCGAATGTTTTTCGCATTATGACCGCGTCACGCTCCACGCGCCGTGAAATCGCGCGCGCAATATCGATACGGGTTGAAAGTTCGCATCCTCCCGGAATAATGAAGTTCTTTATCGTAGGGATCGTTCCGTCTATCTTTTTTATACTCTCTTCGATATGGGTAATATGCGCGGACGTGATTTTCTTCGATGATGCGTATCCGAAAAGCGCACCGGCGATTTCCGCCTGCATAATGAAAAGCAGTTCCTGTATTCGGCGTAATGCCGTTGCACACGACACCCCGTCTTCCGCATCTTCCAACTCGTCCGCGGTACTACGGCACCACCCTATGACCGAATTCAACTCATCAAGCGATCCGAGAAATCCGAGTACGGGATGGTCCTTTTCCACCCTTTTCTTTCCCACTACACTTTCTCCCCCATCGCCATTTCCGGTGAAAAAAACAGTGTTCATATGAGTATTGTATCACCTTGCGTCCTCCATATAAAAACCCCGCCCTTCTCCAATGGGCGGAGTTTTTTCATATCCGACGTTTACAAATTATTCAGGTCCTTATCGATCTGCTGGAATTCTTTCTCAATATCTCCCGTATTAATGCTTTGCAATTCCTGATTAATGACTGGCGTTGTATCCTCAAGAGTTCCTGTAGGAACCTCGGACGGCACATCGGTCGGCACTTCCGTAGGTCCCGTTTCGCTTACCGGAGGTTCTTTCTTACCCCCCATCTGCCACCAGGCGATTGCGATAATAGCAATAATAACCACCGCAACAACGATCAAAACCGTCTTTGATTTCTTTTGCGGCATGTTATTGGAAATTTGTCCATCATTTACTGGGTCCATATAGTTATTTTATTGGTTTTGTTCCGACTGTGTGTTTTGCGAAACCGGCACCGACGATGTTGCAAACTCATACCCGTCCACATCCGGAATCTGTGCAAGCGTCGTTGCCGCATTGTGTACCGCGGTGCGCGCAGCCTCAACTGCCGTTTTTACGACCCCGATGTCATTTTTCAACGCATCGCGTGCGGCACCAACATCGGATTTCGCCGTTTCTTCACTCTGTATCGTGAATGCATACATTTTCGAGATCTGGGACTGAATTGTGGCACGCGCCGCGCTGATCGCGCTCTTTGCCGCGTCAACCGTAGCGCGAACTACAGTCACATCACGACCTCCGGCTTCCGCCTTGTCCGCACGGGTCACTATATTCGTGAGTACCCGCTCAAGCTTCTCGAGCGTTTTCGAAAACGTCTCAAGCATCCGTTTGTTCAACTCGTTGATGTTCTCACTGACACGCGTAAGAATCTCTTTTTTCTTTTCGTCCTTCACCTTTTGTAATTCGGCTTCCAATTGCGTGCGGCGTTCTTCGATCTTTGTTTCAAGAACCGCCTTTTTTTCCTCCATTTGCTTCGTAAATTCCTCTCTGCTCGCCTCTATCTTTTTTATAAATTCTTCACGCTGTCCTTGTATCGCGCTGAATGCTTCAATGCGCAACGCCTCCACCTTTGTTTTCGCATCCTCTTGAATCTGCTTTGCTTCCTCAAATGCCCATTCGCGCGCTTTTATGAAGGCTTCCGCGTCTTCTTTTTGTGTCTCAAGGGCTTTCTCGCGAATTTGTTTCGCCTGTTCCTGTGCTGCGGACATTATTTCTTTCGTCTTACTTCTTGTTTCTTCGCGGACTCGTATCACATTTCCTTTTTCTTCGTTACGCAGCTCTTCGCGTATTTCCGCTGTATTCTGCTCTATCGTTCCCCTTCCTTCCAAATACTCATTCTTCAATGCATCAACTTCTCCACGATATTCCTTCCTGAGCTCAAGGAACTCATTCTGCATCCCCATCACCCCTCCCGAAGAACCCGGAAGAGATACATTTCGCACCCCCGTCGCAGATGGCGGTACGAATCCCGGCCGCGCGACCGGCGTCGGCTTCACGACGTCTATCGAAGGAATTGACGTTCCACTCGTTCCCACCGTAGGAAACGCGTCGTCGGTAACCGCTGAATTCTCAGCAAACACTCCCGGCACCACAGTCACAAATAGTGCCATAAAAACCAATAAAAATATTTTTTTGTGCATACGTGTTTTTTTTAATTTCGTTGCACGACCTTTCCCAACATACGCGCTGGGTCATACATTCATTATACAGCATATGCAACATAAATGATGCCCGTCATGGCATAAAAAAATCCTCGATAAAATCGAGGAAAAAAGCGTGCGCGGCACAGGGAGTCACATCGGAATTAGCCCAGCCGAGGTGCTAACCGGACGCACTATGTACCACGCCGCCTGAAAATTTAATATACGGGATACGTCCCAAAGAATTGGTGCGCTTTGAGCGCGGTTACGATGCTTTGAACGTCTTCTTTTGTGAGCGTGAGCCCAGTTTCGGGAATGGTAGCTTGTTCAACTATCTCATTCAAAATCCTTCCGATTTCATCGGCGGCTTCATCGACCGTTTGAAATCCCGCATCCTCATTTCTAATGAGATGATTGAAATTCACTCCCGGACCACGAGTCACCAAAAATCCGAATTTTTCTCTGTTTGGGTCTTTCATAATACCGAAACCCAAATCGTTTGGATTTAGGAAGATTTCCCACGCTGCGTTTTGTGTAACGCCTTTAATTTCCATATATATTCTCCGATTAAATAATGCTGGCGTTATTATTACATATAAAACTATTTATGTCAATATAAATAAAAACCGCGCACTATACTGCGCGGTCTATGGTTTAAAAAACGGAATTAAATTTTTCTTAAATATTCCCGGAATGCCCACACTCTTCCTCCATTAAAGGAGAGTGTTATGCCGTCACGTGGTGATTGGTGACGCAGTATTTTTTTCGGCGTATATGCATCAAAGCGTGGAGAAATAACAATACACTTTTTTAATATCTGCGGTCCTCCGGTGAACATAACGTCCATTGTCGTTCCCACAGAAACATCGTCGGGGATTTTTGGAAATTTTTCTTCTTCGATGTATTTTTCTTCTTCCGGAGGGAGTTTTGTTTCCGAAACAAGAACCGTGATTATGTCGTGTTCTTTCTGTTCGGTACCGAGAAAACTATAAAAAAATCTTTTTTTCATCACAGACCTCCGCTTTGTGTTCTGAAATAAGCACACACCTCGTTACCACAAGATCAAAGACTCCATTGATACCATCCGTACATATTCGAGAAAAGGAACGCGACCCAGAGCACGACTTGCGTCCATTCTTTTTTAGGGATCAAATATCCGAGCCAACACACACATCCGATTATCCACAACGGCCAACACCATATCATTTTATTGGCATTGAAAAATATACCGGCGATGGAAAAAAATGCGGCAATGCGGTCTACTGTCAAGAATTTTTTCATTCAATCTCTCTTTTTTTAATATATCTATTCTGGATAATATCACGCGGAAAATAATAATAAAATACCGCGGTTTTTCCCGCGGCATTGATCCGTATATCCTATATATCGAGACGCATTTGAATTTCGCCAGACCTTCTGAATCCTTGTTTCTCATAAAAGTGGGTCAGCTCCTCCACACAATTCAGTATTATCTTGTAGCATCCTTCTTCTTTCGCTTTTTCCATCGCCGCAGTAATGAGAAGTTTTCCAATACCCTTCCCTTCCGCGCGTTTCGCCACCGCGACATCTTCAATGTGTCCCACCGATCTGCCGTCGTGAATGAACTTCTGCTCGATAACAAGCGTTGTTGTACCGACAATACTTCCGTCGTCATCCTCACAGACGAAGATATGTATAGCGTTGTCGTTTTTGATTTTTTCAAATACGAATTCAGCTTGTTCTTTTGTCGGTGCCGGAGAAAGATTTGCAAGCGCGTCGAGAAAGCCGTTCGATACGTCCTCTTTCTTCAATTCTCTTGTTTTCATTTTGATCAGCTGGGAGTGTCCGTAAATGTCTTGCGGGTCCTTTCCGTTTTTTATCAAGGTCGATTCATATCCGCTTAACTTTTTCCTCGCAACTTCACCAGTCAAAGAAGAAACTTCCAGAATCTCGGAAATGACGTAAGGGCCGGACGCCTGGAACATGCTTACAAAACGTGGGTCTTTTGAAACTACCTTATCTCCAACTGCAAAAATTTCTTCCGTAATATAATTCTTCGCTACCCAATCAAACGCGGCGTTTTCGGGACAGAATCCTATACCTGGTTTTTTCTTCGTCGATTTTTTATCCTCGGGCAAAACCGACACGAATCCGTTTCCGATATCAGAAACGACAAGTGTTTCATAAATCGATGCTATAGTAGCCCCCGATTCATTTTTTAACGCGAAATTAACATCTACTGTCTTCATTTTTTACTCCACCATTTTTAATTGAATACTGAAAATAAGATAACACTAAATCATGATATGTGTCAATAAAACAAAAAACCATGCACTTTATTCAGGTGGAGTGGCATCGTAAAGAAGATGTTGGCACTAGGATACTATCCTAAACAAGCTCAAGGTCTGCTAATCCCGAGGCGCTTATAAAAATTATCCGCTACTCTATTAGCACAAATAAGAGAAAATTCTGCGGCAGCATCATCAACAAAACAACTTTCATCATAGTCAGCTTTTATTCTCCACCCGTGAAGCTTATCTAAATTTCTCTCTATTTCTCTTTCTCTAGAATCACTTGATCCCTTTAGTTCTTTTAGAACAGCCATATGATCTTTTCCATTTTTTTGCCTGACAAACCCATGACTCACACAAAGACTTGCCGCAAGCTGAAATGCACCAAAATAAGCTCTGCTTATAGAAGATCTCCTTACTGCCTCTCCTTCGTTAACTCCTCTGCTCTTAAGTTCATCTGCTAGATCTATAAATTTATGCCAATCAGTAAAATTTTCAGGCATTAATTTTCAAAAAATAAATTTGTAGTAATAAAATCACTTGAGATATTTTTTTCTTCAAAAATTTCATTATCTACAATCATTAATCGTTCAAATGCTTCTTTCGGATCAAGTGAGGTTTTTACCCAAAAAGACAGCTTACTATATGACGCATCATCAGGATCTGATATTAATTCTAACTTTATAGAACTGTTATAAAAATATCGTTTCAATACATCAACCGTCTTTTGAATTCCTGAATTGAGATTGTGGAC
>JAJZPU010000019.1 GCA_021811055.1 bacterium | reverse complement strand
GAAAAAAATAATGATTACGCGGCTCTCGGAACCGGAATTGAAATTAAATATCCAGATGGTAAAACCGTGATAAAAGATTTTTCTGACAAAAAAAACATCACCGAAAATCTCCTCCTTGAAAATCCTGTATGTCATTCATCCGTGTTGTTTCGACGTTCGTCAATAGAAAAAGTGACACAACAAAATTCAAAATACGGAATAATGACTGTATATGATCCTGCACTAAAACGAGGAAAGGACTGGGATCTACTTCTCTCTGTCGGCACCGTCGGGAAAATAGGTGTTCTCCCGAATATATGCACTCGTTATTACCAAGATCAGCGGAAAAAGAGGTGGCGGGATGCGCGTATTGGAATGTATATCGTATTAAAACACAGAAAAAAATACTCCCACTGGATGAGAGTATTTGCAACACAGACCTGCCGATTCGTAATATTTTTTGTACTCGAAAAAATCTTTGGTTATGAAAAAATATAAGGGAATTAAAAACTCATTATTTCCTTTTTGTAATCAGCCTTCCGTTTATTTCATCAACCTTCTTCAGTAACTCGAAAGGAGCTCCCGCCCTTTCCGAAAAATCTATAAGTGCCTTCACATCTTTTGGGAAGCACATTCCTTCGTATCCTCTGTATCCTTCGTGAAATATTTCCAAATGACTCGGACCTATCCGCTCATCTGCCGCTCCCGCTTCTTTTACTATTTCGTAATCGATCCCTATTTTTTTACAAAGATCATACAGTTGATTCGCAAAAATAACCTTCATAGGAAGAAACGTGTTTCCAAAATACTTTACCATTTCAGCTTCCGTTGCCGGCATTATTCTTGAAAAAGGAGCAGGCGGTAATAGATGCATCACTTTTTCCGACTGATCCTTGCTTTTTTCCGTGTATCCGACGATTTGCCGCGTCGGTGACAAAAAATCCCGTACTGCGGTTTTCGCTACGAGAAACTCCGGACTAAAAAGAATCTGATGCTGGGGAAATTGCGCTTGAAATTTTTCGGTCGATCCAGGCAGTACGGTTGATTTTATTATGATTACTTTCGGTTTTTTTATTATACTTAGTGTTTCTTCTATGGCAGAATCGTCATATCCACTTTCTTCTTTGTACGGTGTCGGCACCGCAATAAATATAACATCCGCTCCATTTAATTCTTCAGGAGATCCTATGTTTTTATATTTATCAAAGACAAAAAGCTCAACATTCTCCGACCGAACGTCTTTAAACCAGTGATGTATCGCTCCTCCGACAAAACCGAGTCCTACTACTCCAATTTTTTCTTTTTTGCTCATAATTATCTATACTTTGAATTATCATACTGTATGTTGTAAATTTAAACAAACACCTAATTTATGCGACTCACGAGATACACAATGTATAAACAAATCGAGAAAGCATTTCCCAAACAAATAAGCGGAAAGATATTGAGTATAAGCGAACTTGGTGACATGACCTTTCTGGTTGATACAAAAAACAGTCAAATCACCGAAGCAATGTATCCGGAATACGATATGCAGAAACTTCCATTTGCGGATGAAACATATGACTATGTCATAAGCGACCAGGTTTTGGAACATCTCGAGAATCCTTTCGCCGCGGTAAACGAATCGTTCCGCATTCTGAAAAAAGGGGGGGTCGCAATCCACACATCTTGTTTTATCAATTACCATCACCCCTCGCCAAAAGATTTTTGGAGATTTTCTCCCGATGCGTTTCGTTTCCTCTGTAAGGACTTTTCGGAAATAATACAGGTAGGCGGCTGGGGAAATAGAATTGCAATATTTATATGTTTTTTAGGAGATCGGTTTCGAGCAATTGAGATTCCTAATTTTAAATGGAGCATTCGCAACATGATTGCCAGCTTCAACGAAAAAAAATATTCAATAAGTACATGGATTATCGCGAAAAAATGACTCATGATTTTGAGGCTCAATTCAAATGGAGTAGAAAATATTGGCTCGACGAAACCGATATTTTGAATTGGATACGTTTTTTTTATCTCGTGAAAGAACTTATCTCATCCGGAGCAAGAAGTGTGCTTGAAATAGGCGAAGGAAGTGGTGTGGTACGGAAAACAATACAGGAGTATGTCGAGCAATACGATACACTTGACGTGAACGAAAATCTTTCTCCAACATATGTCGGAGACGTACGAAAGAAAATGGGGGCTATTAGTAGCAATCCGTACGATTGTGTGATTGCCGCAGATATTCTCGAACATATTCCCTATAACGACGTTTCACAGGCACTTGAAAATATTTATTCATATCTCAAAAATGGTGGTATTGCACTTATTACCATTCCTCATCGCGCAAGCAATTTTCTTTTCATGAGTCCAACGAACGTTCCTCATTTTATAAGAATTCCGACCGGATTTTTAAGTCCGGGTTCGTTTTACCGTCGATTTATCAAACGGAAAATATGGATCGATCCAAATCATCAATGGGAAATCGGCGATGGACACCACACGACAAGCGGCGTTGCCGATATTATGAAAAATGTCGGATTCACCGTGGAAAAAATAGAAAAACTTATTTATGTCGATTTCTTCGTATTAAAAAAATAATATGGAGGAAACACAAAAAAACAGATCGGCCATCGCCGCGGCGGGAAAAAAATTTCGTACCAACAACATATCAAAGCGCGTACAAAAAATCGTCATTTCTCCCATCAAGGAGATGTCCATACTCGCGGATGAATTCGAAGAGAAAAATCCTGGAGCGGATATCGTCTCATTCGGACAAGGCATCCCCTATTTCGACACCTATCCGTACATAAAAGACGGAATCAGGGTGGCGCTTCAGGAACCCGACACTTCGAAATATACCCTCGAACCAGGCATCACCGAACTTCGTATGCTCGTGGGAGATTTTCTTATACACGAAAAGGGGGCAATAAATGTTGAGGCAAAAAAAGAGATTATGATCGGCGTTGGTTGTCAGGAGGTTGTCGCCTGCGCACTCGCCTCGCTTATCGACGAAGGCGATGAGGTGCTCGTCATCTCCCCCGCGTTCGCATCGCACATCGAGCAGGTCATCCAATGGGGAGGCACTCCCGTGCTCGTTCCACTTCAAGAAAATGAAGGGTGGCGCTTCGACATCACCGAAGCGGAAAAAAGAATTACCGAAAAAACAAAAGTTGTACTCTTCAGCAATCCTTCGAACCCCACGGGAAAGGTGTTCTCGCATGATGAACTTCAGAGTATTGCCGACCTTGCGAAAAAACATGACTTTATTGTTATAAGCGATGAAACGTATGATTTTCTTACCTATGACAACATCCCGCATGTTTCGATGGCGAAATTTCACGATGTCTGTGATCGTGTGATCGTCTGCGGTAGTTTCTCAAAGAAATACGCGCTCACTGGATACCGCGTGGGATACGGATTTGCCGACGAGGGAATTATCGACCATATGCTGAAGGTCCACGACGCGCTTGCGATATGCGCTCCCGCAATTTCCCAAAAAGCCGCGATTGCCGCTATAAAGGGACCGAAAGAATTTGTGGCGGATGCGGTGCAAAAATTCTCCGCAAATCGTGAAGCAATGATGCGTGAACTTGATACGTTCTCGGATATATTTTCATATCAAAAGCCCGAGGGCGCATACTACATTTTAGTGAATGTAAATCCCGTTAGAAACAGTTTGTTTCAAAACAAACGTAGCGATGCTTTAGATGTTGCGGTTTCTAACGGGATAAAAATCCCCGATATCGATTCATTTAAACTCGCACTCAAAATTCTTCACGAAGCGCGGATCATCGTCATTCCCGGTGCGGCGTTCGGTGCCGAGGG
The DNA here is from genome assembly GCA_021811055.1 of bacterium. Lineage (GTDB taxonomy): Bacteria > Patescibacteriota > Minisyncoccia > UBA6257 > GWB1-50-10 > GWA2-45-9. The sequence continues at coordinate 9,690 of JAJZPU010000019.1, read as the reverse complement.
AGAAAATCACCTCCGTTTCTCATTTGCCTGTCCGCCTGAAAACATTCCGAAAGGATTTGAACGACTCCGCGAATGGAAAGAACAGTGGAAGAAGGAAAGATACGCGCTTTAATATAAAAAATAAGACCCGAATTTATTCGGGTCTTTTAATATGCTGGGCTTTCCCCATTTCAGAATTCATCGCGTCCGTAGGTATCGTGCGATCCCGGAAATTCAGGGAAGAAAAGGGTGTTACAGAACACAAGAAGTGAAGTATTGTCTTCCAACACCTCGTAGTCATGAAGTGTATATGGGGGCATTATCACTCCTTTTCCAGGATTAATCACTTCTTCCATTACACTTCCTTCCTGGTCTCTCATCATCCATTTAACGCTTCCGGATAATGGGATAACGATTTCGCGGCGAATCTTATGAAATTCTCCTCCGCCAACAGATCCCTTTGACAGGTTATTTACCGTGTAAAATCTTATTCCGCGGATATCCGGTGTCGGAATAGTTTCGTAAGATAGAAAATTATCAAGAACTTCGGAAAACGGCATTGAGAAAAGAACATTCAGTTCTCCTCCCGATTTTGTTGCCCACGGACCCTTGGTAAAGAATATCTTACAGTCATTAATTCTGTACATCTATCGCTCCTCTCTTATTTGCTACATTTGTTAATAATTTGTTATTTTTTACGCTAGTGTAGTTATACATCATAATATATAAAAAGTCAATGTTATTGCGAGATTTTCCCCATTTACAGTACAATAAACGGTATTATGGCAAAACGGATTTTCGATATTGTTCTTTCCGGAATCGGGCTCGTCCTCTTCTCCCCCATCATTCTCGTAATCGCGATTATTATTAAACGCACGTCTCCGGGACCCGTCTTTTATCGCGGGAAACGCACGGGGCTTCATGGGAAGATGTTCCGCATATTCAAATTCAGAAGTATGGTCGTAAACGCGGAAAAGACCGGCGTTTCCTCAACCTCACGGGAAGACGCACGCGTCACTCCCATCGGGCGATTTGTTCGTAAAACGAAACTCGATGAGATTCCGCAACTCATTAATGTCTTCATCGGTGACATGAGTCTTGTGGGTCCGCGCCCCGAGGTTAAAAAATTTACGGATATGTACACCGACGAAGAAAAAATACTCCTCACCATTCGTCCCGGCATCACCGACTATGCTTCTATTTGGAATTCAGACGAAGCGGAACTTCTTGCAGGAAGCACGGATCCCGACAAAGATTATCTTGAAAAGATACGCCCCGAGAAAATACGCTTACAACTCAAATATCAAAAAGAAATGTCTATAGGAACCGACATAAAAATTATCTTCCTCACTATAAAAAAACTGGTTTTTAAGGCATAATATTTTCACGTATAATAAATCTGTGAAACACACCTATTCAAAAAAGATTATTCATGGGCTCTACGAGACGATGCTCCGCATCCGCCACGTGGAGGAAAGTTTTGTGGCACTCATCCTTTCGGGCGCTATTCGTTGCCCCGTGCATCTCTATGTCGGCGAAGAAGCGATTGCCGCAGGAACCCTCGCGCACACAAACGAAAAAGATATCATCTTTGGAACCCACCGATCGCATGGACACTACATCGCAAAGGGAGGAAATATGAAGGCGATGGTTGCGGAAATCTACGGTAAGGAGACCGGCTGCGCAAAAGGGCGCGGCGGATCAATGCACGTTATCGATACAAAAAAGGGAATGCTCGGCGCGGCGCCAATCGTTGCCGGCACTGTTGCACTTGCAGTCGGCGCGGCACTTTCATTCAAGATAAAGAAGCAGAAAAATGTCGCCATCGCATTTTTCGGAGATGGTGCTGTGGGAGAAGGAGTGCTCCACGAGGCGTTGAATTTTGCGGCACTTAACAAACTCCCCGTGCTTTTTGTCTGTGAAAATAACTATTATTCGACCCACATGCCCCTCCGCGACACCCGTCCCTACGACAACATCTTTGAACTCGGTGCGGCACATAAAATCACGTATGCGCGGGTAGGCGGAAACGACGTGTTAAAAGTCTATGAGGTTGCGGGCGATATGATACAAAAATGCCGTGAAGGACAGGGACCCGCCTTCATTGAATTTCTCACGTATCGCTATCGCGGACACGTTGGTCCAAATGATAATATTCAGGGAACGCAGACCGACATCCGCCCGAAAACGGAGGTTGCCAAATGGAAAAAGAACGATCCTATAAAAAATCTCGAATCATATATTGCACGAAACAGCATTCTTTCGGGACAAGAACAGCAGCAGATGTTGAAACGGGTGGCAAAAGAAGTGAGAGACGCGCACGCGTTCGCACAAAAAAGTCGTTTTCCCGATCAAAAAACACTATCCGATTATGTCTTCAAAAAATAGACTATTTGAATACAGTTTGGCATTAAATGAGGCGATCCATCAGATGATGGCGGAAGATCCGTCCGTGTTTCTCATCGGACAGGGAGTAAAAAGCCCGTGGTATGTCGGAAATACCGCGACAGGACTTCTCGAGCGATTCGGGGAAAGCCGCGTGATTGATACTCCGGTTTCCGAAAATGCGGTAACGGGAGTGGCAGTGGGCGCTGCAATCGCGGGCATGAAACCGATTGTCGAACATCCGAGAATGGACTTCATGATGTATGCGATCGATCCCATTCTGAACGAGGCGGCAAATTGGTCCTATATGTCTGGCGGCACAGCGAATGTTCCTCTTGTCATATGGGGAATCATAAATCGCGGCGGAGAACAGGCAGCACAACATTCGCAGGCATTACATGCGCTCTTTGCGCACATCCCGGGACTAAAAGTGGTTATGCCCTCGACCGCATACGATGCGAAAGGACTTATGATCGCGGCGATCAAAGACAAAAATCCCGTGCTCTATATCGACGACCGATGGCTCTATCGCGTGCAGGGAAACGTTCCGGAAAAAATCTACTCCATACCGATCGGAAAGGGTATTGTGCGAAAAAAAGGGAAAGATATCACCATTGTCGGCATTTCGTACGGCGCACATCAGGCAACACTTGCCCATGACGCACTTTTAAAAAAAGGAATATCAGCGGAGATCATCGATCCTCGTACCATAAAACCACTCGACATTCCACTCATCATCGAATCGGTAAAGAAAACAAAACGACTTGCAGTCGTGGATACGGGATGGAAAACGGGAGGTGTTGCGGGAGAAATTATCGCACGCGTCACCGAAAATGGTTTTAGATATTTGAAGCAGGCACCGCTCCGTATTACCCTCCCCGATGTCCCCGCCCCAATGGCAAAAACACTCGAGGAGGAATATTACAGGCCCCTTTCCGTACAGTCAATCGTCGCAACAATTGAAACAATGGTTCGAAAAAAATAAAAAATAAACATATGTATAAAGTTCGATTCGTGAATCCGCAAAAACAATTCGCGGACCACAAGGAAGAATATATGGGAGCGGTCGAAAGCGTCTTTTCGCAGGGAAGCCTCATCATGCGCAAAGAGTTGAAGGATTTTGAAGAACAAATCGCGAAATTTGTCGGCGTGAAACACGCGATCGGCGTGAATTCGGGAACTTCGGCGATATACCTTTCCCTCAAAGCCGCGGGAGTGGGTCCTGGTGACGAGGTCATCACCGTCGCACACACATTCATTGCAAGTATTTCGTGCATTTACCTCACCGGCGCAACCGCGGTGCTTGTAGATGTGGGAAAAGATTTCAACATTGATCCGAACCTTATCGAGGCCGCGATCACGCCGAAAACGAAGGCGATCGAGGTAGTACACCTCAATGGTCGTATCTGTGATATGGACCGCGTTCTCGATATTGCGAAAAAACACAATCTCATCGTGATCGAGGATGCGGCACAGGCGATGGGAGCGACCTATACAATGAAGGACGGCTCCGTGAAGAAGGCGGGTGCGTTCGGACTCACCGGCTGTTTCAGCCTCTATCCTTTCAAGGCGCTTGGTGCGTTCGGAAACTCGGGTGTTGTGACGACAAATGACGATGATATGGCGAAAAAACTCATGCTCCTCCGGTACAACGGGGAAGACCGGGAGACCCGCTATTTTTATTATCACAGCCACAACATGCTTATGGACAACGTCCAGGCGGCGCTTGTGAATGTAAAACTGAAATATTTCCCCGGGTGGATTGAGCGTCGGCGTGAAATTGCAAATCTTTATTATGAAGGATTAAAGAATGTGCCTCAGGTGAGACTCCCCCACTTCGACGACGACCGTTATCGTGATATTTACACGAATTACGCCGTACGCGTGGAACGGCGCGATGAACTGAAAAAATATTTCGACGACAATGAACTTATAGAAACCATTATTTCCTGGCCGATCCCAATGTACAAACAGGTGGCAATGCTTCCGAACGATTATTTTCTTCCCGAAACCGAAAAAATATGCACGGAGATCATTTCCCTTCCCATGTATCCCGAATTCACAAATGAGGATGCGCAAAATGTGATTGACGCGATAAAAACGTTTTATACAAAATAGAAATTAATGTACGCATCCCGCCATTCCAATGGAATGGCGGGGTTTTTGTAAACTTCAAAAAAATGCGATATTCTAGATTCATGCAAACATTCTTCGGTTTTTTGCGTGAAAAAAAGATAATCGTATTCGGCATTGCCGACACTCTCTTTATCGTTATCGGGCTCTTCCTTGCGTTCCTTGCGCGGTTCGACGGATCCTTCCCTCCCGAATATACCCCATGGTTCCCCTATTACGCGCTTATTCTTGTGGTCCTGAACATCACATTTCTCTGGCGCGCCCGACTCTACGCATTCACGTGGGGATTTGTCGGATTTTCCGAATTCGTAAAACTCGTGAAGGCAATCACTTATGCGCACGGGCTTTTTGCTATATTCGTTTTTATTTATTGGGACCGCCTTGCGTTCCTTGCGGGGTTTCCCCGATCGGTCATCGTCATCAGCTATCTCTTTGATATTGCCTTCCTCGGCGTACTCCGTATTTCAAAGCGATTCATTCTTGAATTCAGAAGCTCGCGCACCGCGATGAAAAGCGGGTCCGCAACACTCGTTGTTGGCGCGGGTGCCGAAGGAGAGCAGATACTTCGCTTCATGAAACGCGACACCTCGTTCAAGATAATCGGCATTATTGACAATGACCCGCGTAAGAAAAAATCGCAGATTCACAACGTCACCGTGCTTGGCGCGATCAAGGACATTCCGGCAATTACAGAGAAATTTTCCGTAACGCATGTGATCATCGCTATTCCCGCGGGAAACACGGACGTCATCCGCGAAGCAGTGACCACATCACGCGACGCCGGCATCACCGACATAAAAATAATCCCCACAGCACATGAGCTCCTTTCCGGAAAAGTGACCATCGCCGATCTCCGCGAAGTGCGTATTGAGGATCTCTTGGGGCGGGCCCCCGCAAAAATAAACACCGATGAGATATCCGCGTTTATAAAGGAAAAAACAGTGCTTGTCACGGGTGCCGCGGGATCGATCGGGTCTGAAATCGTGCGCCAATGTATCACATTCGAGCCCAAAAAACTCTATCTGCTTGACTTCAACGAAAGCGGTCTTTTTGATCTCGAACAGGAACTCGCGATTTCCGCACCGCAGGCAAAAAAATTCACACAATCGGTCATTGCAAATATCACCCATAAAGAAAAGATAGATAAAGTATTCCTCGAGATGCGGCCCGACGTGGTGTTTCACGCGGCGGCATACAAGCACGTGCCCCTCATGGAGGACCACCCCGAAGAAGCGATACTCACGAATGTTGTCGGCACCATGAACATCGGAAGCGCGTCGATTGCCGCCGGAGTGAAAAAATTCGTCATTATTTCGACCGATAAGGCAATACGCCCCATATCCGTCATGGGAAAATCGAAACGCGCGGCGGAGCTTGTTTTGAAAGCCCTAAACACGAGAAACGCGACAAAATTCATTGCCGTTCGGTTCGGAAACGTCATCGGATCACGCGGAAGTGTCATTCCCCTTTTCCAAGAACAGATACGAAAACGGTCACCCATCACCGTCACCCATCCCGACATGACGCGTTATTTTATGACCATCCCCGAAGCGGCGCTTCTCGTCATGGAAGCGGGAGCGGTGGGAAACGGAGGAGAGGTATTTATGCTTGATATGGGTCAACCCGTAAAGATATTGGAAGTCGCACGGACCCTCATACGCCTCGCGGGGCTCACCCCCGACGTCGATATCCCCATAGTTTTTACCGGAATACGTCCCGGCGAAAAAATTGAGGAAATAGTATTCAGTGAAGAAGAAAAAAGAATTGGAACAACGCAATGGGATAAGATATTCATCACGAAAGACGAATCAATCCCCGACGCAAAACGGATAATCGCTCTCACCGAAGAATTGCGGCGTATTATAGAAAAAAATCACGAAGAAACGCGCAAAGATCTTGATGCGTTCATTGGATAGAAGTTAGAAATTAGTATTTAGTAGTACGTATCAGAGAACCGCTAGACGCGGTTCTTTTTATATTTTCTTCGTATAAAAGAAATAAATATCCAAAGAACAACAATACCCACGATACCTTCACCAATATACATTCCCACGTCACCAATTTTTCCGACATAATCGGCATATGCGGCACCGATATACCATCCGAAGAGAGCCATTGAAAGCGCCCGGAAAAATCCACCGATGAGCGTGATTATAATATATCGTTTGAATCGATAATGGATAAGCCCGCATCCGACCGATATCACTATGTTCGGAAAAAACGGGATCACCCGAAGCATAAAGATAAGAAATTCATCCGTTCCCCCTTTTGATAATTTATCCTGAAATCGTTCCACCGACCGCCATGAAATACCGACATATTTTCCCCATTTTCTTATTGCAATCTCCCCTCCGTAAAATGCGACGAGATACCCAAAAAGAGACCCGACCGCAAGCCCAAACGCACCGGGAATCGCTATTCTAAGGATTGCATCAATAATAACCGTTTCGAATGGGGATGCTCCCGGAAGCATAAAAAAACCGGCGGCAAGAAACGGAAGAGACGACGGGATCGGTATCGCTATTTCCTCAATGATAGAAAGAAAGAAAATGCCGATTGCCCCATATTGCTCCACGAATGGCGTTATTGAAGAGATGAGGTTTGCAAGCATATTAAACGCGGATATATACAGATTATAACGGATATGTCGCGATACTATTACACTCCCATCACACTCCCGAAACAAAAAACCCCCGAAGGGGCTGAATTTATAATAGAGATTCCGAAATCCTTTTCTTCAGTTGTCCCAAAGAACTTCCATATTCCTTAAGCACCTTCTCTCTCACCCGAGCATCGTGTTCAGACTTAAATGCTTCATAATACACAAGCTCCCAAGGGCGACCGTCACTCGTGAACTTTGAACCTCCTGAATTATGCTTTTCTAGGCGAGTAAAAACATCCGAAGAAAAACCCACATATATTTCGTTCTTTGTGTTTTTTAAAATATATACAAAATACATATCTCTATTATAAAAGAAACCCCGCCAGTCTATAGACTGGCGGGGTAATACTCCTTTCCTCCTAAAGTCGGAAATGACTATTAGTAGGAGAGAGTCGCGCCGTCAACCGGATACGAATCCGAAGCATAGTTTGTTCCGAATACCGTATTTGTGGTTGCCTGCGTGTAGCGGTAGATCACACCACCGGTGTTCCAGTAGTATTCTGGTCCGGTCGTGCTGTCGGTCGAAAGGTATCCTTTCGTGCCGTCAACCTTAAGCGAGAGTGTCGTGTTCGTGGTTCCCGCATTCGAGACTGCAGACTCGATGTTCGAGGTGTCAGCCTTGATGGTGTAGGTCTTTGAAGCGCCCGCACCAATTTCCTGCGTTACCCACGCGCCCGACGTCGACGCAAAGGTGATGGTCGCCGTTGAAGATGCCACACTTGCTCCGTAGATTGTTGCCGCTGCTGACGTCGCAACCAACTGGTCGGCTTCGTCATACAAGCGGAAGTTCGTCACGGCGCTTGATGTGCTCGAGTTAAGACTCAAACTCGCTACGACCGCGAAGGATTCAAGTGTAAGCGTGCGTCCTCCTGCCGGAGCTGAGTTTGCAACCGTGAATTTACCCACCACATCCGTTGCCTGTCCGATCTTCCCGGTCGCGTTTGAAAGCGCGTTCGTGATGGTCGGTGCGGCATCGTGGAAGAGGAAGTAGTTCGAGGTTGAGCTCGAAGTTACTGTTACGCTTCCCTCAGCCAACTGGCCTTGTGAAGAGTACACTTCCATGTCAGATGTTGATGAGCTGTTCACCATGACTGCTACGACCGACGTCGGTTCGAGAATTCCCGATCCGCTGATGTCGGCTTTAAGCGTCAAGGTCTTCTGCTGGCTCTGCGGCAAGGTGACATACTTTGACGCGTCAAGCGCAAAGAGCACTTTTCCGGTCACCGAGTTCACACTCGCCGACTGAAGCAACGTTGATCCATCATAGAGATAGAGCATGCTGAAGTTCGGAGCGGTTGACGTTGCCGTCTTCCATCCGGTCGAACTTGCCGACAAAAGTTCAAGCGTGATCTTTCTCAAGGTGAGATCTTCATTCGATGCTTCAAAACGAATCTTGTTCAATTCAACACCGGTCTGACCCGCGAGCACTATTTTCGAGGTCGGCTTTGAAGAGTCGGCCGCGATTGTGAGGCTCGGTGCCTTTACGGTGATGGTCTGAAGCGCCAATGCTGCTGACGGAGTCGATGAGAGTGATTTCGATGAATTCACTCCGTATCCGCTCACGCCCGCTGACGCAACACTCACCTGAAATCCATCATTGTTCGTCGCCGAGGAAAGAACGTCCGCATAGAGCGAAAGTACTTTCGACTGTGATTTCGCAATGGTGAAATTCGTGGTGAAGCTGTTCGAACTCGCCGACGGTGTTCCGATCGTCGAGCCGAGCTGTGTCGTGCCATCCATAAGCTTCAAGTTCTGGATGTATGAGCTTGACGCAACATCAAAGCTGATGCTGTTTATTCTCACATCGTCCGCCGATGATGCCTGAAGCACGAATTCCGCAACTTTCACGCCCGTCGCGCTCTTTGCGCGGTTCGTGTTTGCGAACGCCGCATTCTTCGTGACGGTCAGAGTTACATCACCAACCGTAACCTGGTTTCCTGAATAGACACTGTCCGCCAAGTAGGTGAAGTCATTCGTCGAGATGCGCTTTGTGTAGAAACGACCAACCTTTGCAGTATAGTCGTCTGTCGATGCCGCACTCGATGAGATGGTTCCCGTCACTTCGATGGTCTTCGTCGCACCCGCTTCAACAGTGATGTATGAAGAAAGGTTATGAAGATATGTGTCCATCGTTGTCGTCGTCACTGTTGACGTTGCCTGAAGTCCGGTCGTGTCCGCTGAGATCGACAAATAGGTTTCCCCAGTCGTCGCATCCTTTACGTTCACAGTTCCGGTGAGTGCCTTTGCTCCACTTGTGGTGTCATAACTGATCTGAAGACCCATCTTGCGGATCTCAAGTTTTTCTCCCGCTGACTTCAAGTCAAATTTCGCGAGCACCACATTTTGTGATGACGGTGCAACGCTTCCGCTCGGGCTACCCGCCGCCTTTGAGACGGTGAGAAGTCCTGCCTTCACCTTGAAGTATCCGTTTGTGTACTGTGTGTCCGACTGCGTGAGTTCGTTACCCGCCGAATCCTTCGGCTGGATCGCGCCTCCCGTCGTCACACCCTTCACGACCACATCGTAGTCGT
>JAJZPU010000018.1 GCA_021811055.1 bacterium | reverse complement strand
TGATTTCTCGTTATTGTGGTAGTATCGGGGTATTCGTAAAATAGAAGAACATATGCGGGGATTTTTGAAGACGACTCAATGGTGGTCCTTGTTTTTTCTTGGGGCAATGCTCTTTTTTTCTGTTTTTTTACTTCCCGCCGAGGATAATTTTTCGGGTTATATAAGTGCCGATATGGCGTGGGGAGTGGGTGGTCCGATTTCCGAAATTTCCGTTGCGCAGGCGGATGTAGCGCCCTCATCGGGAGAAATTTCCGTTGCGGAAGCCGATTTCGAAACCGGCGACACGCTTTTCGGCGCTTCGTATGCGGTGACGAAAGGAAACAAAGAAAGGAGTGGTATAAAAATGTACAAGGTGAAAAAGGGAGACACTCCCGCATCCATTGCGGCGCAGTTCGGGGTCAGCGTGGAAACGATTATTTCCGCAAATCTCGGAAGCGACACATTGAAGGAAAAAAAAGAGATCCCTATTCCCCCGGTATCCGGAACGATGTACGAGGTGCGTTCCGGCGACTCCTTGTATGACGTTGCGCGTTCGTTCCGCGTAAATGTCGAAGCAATAAAATCTTTCAATTCAGAATATGAAAAAGCATTTACAAATCCCGGAACATTCATTGTTATACCGGACACAGAAGAGAAAAAAATTATTATACGGGAAAGTGGGGAAGTCGAAGAATTACCGATGCTTCGGGGATTCTTCGCTCTTCCCGCAAAAGGATGGAATTGGGGAAAGTTACACGATACGAATGCGGTAGATATCGCAAATGCCTGCGGAACGACTATTTTTGCCGCGGCGGCGGGAGTTGTCGTCGAAGAATCAGGAGACGCATCGTGGAACGATGGATATGGAAATTTTGTGCTCATAGAACATGAAAACCGAGTGCGCACACGATATGCGCACACCGCAAAGAACCTCGTGAAAATCGGGGATGTTGTGTCTCAAGGAACAAAAATAGCGCTTATGGGAAATACCGGAAATACACAAGGCACCACCGGATGCCATGTGCACTTTGAGGTATTGGGGGCGAAAAATCCGTTTGCGCTCCAATAGTTATTCCTCCGTTTTTAGTCGGTAATGGAACGCCTCCGCAAGGTGTTCCTTTTTTATTATTGGAACACCGTCGATGTCGGCTATTGTCCGGGCAACCTTAAGCGTGCGGTAATAACCACGGGGCGAGATAAAAGATTTTTCGAGAGCGTGTTTTAAGAATGTTTCGGCGGAAGCATCGAGGTGCACCAGCGCATCCGTGATCTTTGAGCTCATCTCCGAATTCGAATGTGTTCGCGGTGACAGTGACATAAAACGATCTTCCTGAATTTTTCGCGCATCCGAAACTTTTTTTACACACACAGCAACATCGTTATCGTCATTTTTTTGTGATCGTAATTCCGCAGCGGAGATGCGGGGTACGTGAATTTGAATATCGATACGATCAAGGAGTGGTCCCGATATTTTTTTCTGATAACGGAGTATTTCGTGTGCGCTGCAGGAGCATTCTTTTTCTCCGTCCTCAAAATAACCACAGGGACACGGATTCATTGCCGCAACAAGCGTAAAACGCGCTGGAAATATTACCGCCCTTTTTGCTCTGGCGATATGGACAACCCCTTGTTCGAGTGGTTGCCGAAGACTTTCGAGTACGTCGCGACGAAATTCGGGTATTTCATCCAGGAATAGCACACCGCGATGTGCAAGACTTATTTCTCCCGGTTTTGGATTTGTTCCGCCTCCGATAATGGAAACGGTTGATGCGCTGTGGTGAGGTGCCCGAAACGGACGCCAGTGAATAAAAGGCGTGTTTTTTGTGGTGAACCCCGCAATACTGTGGATCTGGGTTATTTCAAGTATTTCTTCCTGTGATGGTGGCGGCAAAATGGAAGCGAGTGCTTGTGAAAGCATCGTTTTTCCCGTGCCGGGAGGACCGGAAAGAAGTATGTTGTGTCCGCCGGCGGCAGCGATCATAAGCGCGCGCTTTGCCGTTTCTTGTCCCCGTATGTCCGCAAGAGAAATTCCTGTGGGTGGCTGTGAGGGAATGATGTTTGGACGTTGAGTCGGCACAATGTCGTGCCGCGATTCGATGTGATCGATGAGCGATTGAAGTGACGGTACGGAAAAAACACGGAGCGCGTCGATGACAGCAGCCTCTTCAGCATTCTCGGAAGGAACAAAAAGTTCTTTGAATCCAACGCGTGCAGCGAGGCGGGCAATACTTAATACCCCACTTATTGGTCGAAGATCGCCGTTAAGCGACAACTCACCGACAAAAAGCTTCTCTTTTGTATCAAAAGAACGTAATTGTCCTGTCGCAAGGAGATATGCGACTGCGATCGGAAGATCGAAGCGTGACCCCGCTTTTTTCACGTCGGCGGGTGCAAGATTTATTGTAATCTTTCTGTTTTCGCGGGAAGGGGGTTTTATTCCAGAATTTTTAAGTGCCGAATTTACGCGCTCTTTTGCTTCGCTTACGGCCTTATCGGCAAGACCCACGATGTTAAACGAATGGAGGCCGACGTTTAAGTCGGCCTCCACCTCAACACACTCGGCGTCTATCCCGTCGATTTCCGCGGAGAAAACCTTTGGAACGACACGTGTCATTTTTATTTATTCCGCCGATTGTTTACAGGATTTGCAAAAATGAGATTCCGGAGCAATGCGCAAAAGTTCGATTTCCACCTCCTTTTTGCATTTTTCACACACACCATATGAGCCGTCTTCGATCTTTTCGAGCGCACGGTCGACACTTCTTAATTTTTCCTCAAGTACGAGTTTTATTCCTTCCGCGTTCCCGAATTCCTCCGTTTCGTCTGTTTCTTCGTCGAATGCGTCAATATCACTACCAAAATCTTTAGAGGTGTCAATATTACGGAGCCGTTCCAAAACTCCCTCACGTTCCTCCTCAAGATTTTTTTTGAATTGTGTAAGCTGTTCGTTTGTCATAGACATGAATATTAATAGCCGAGTCGCTTTGCCGCCTCACCCGATGCGTCGATGTTCGTGCCGATAAGGAGGTATCGATCAAACCACGTATAACTTAATGTCGCACCATTTTGCGCGAACGAAACGAGTGATGTCGGTTTGTTGGCAACCTTCCCATCTTTCCACGCGCCTTGTGCGCCGGGATCAATAATGAATATATTTTTCAGGTCGGGACTTTTTTGGAGTGTTGCCATGGAATCCTGTATGGGGGCGATTGCCACACCGTCTTTTAGTTTTGCAATAACACCAAGCCAAGTTCCTTTTGTGTTCGTGTAGGTGAACACAGTGCCGTCGTTTTGGAATTTGGCGACGGTTTCCGGAGTGAAAAATGTCGGAAAGAAACGCGATACCACATATCCGAACGACACCGGTTTATTTTCCGCCGTTTTAAACACCACCTCCTTGAATACAGGGATTGAAGTTGAGGTAAATTCGAGCGCGCCCGTCATATCGGCGAGCCCGAACGAAGAAAGCTTTGCGTCAAATACGAGGTCGGCGGGATTCTTTAAGAAGGAAACGTGTATCTCGAGCGTTTGTCCGGAGGGAAGCGGCGTTTGAGTATTTTTCTCCGGTGCTTCGGGGAGTGTGGAGGTATTTTCCGGTGTTTCGATGGGAGGGATGTTTTCTGTTGGGATTATCTCTTCGGTTTTCGTCACTCCCTGTTCGGGGGTGGTCGTTTCGTCGGAAGGACCGGCGTTAAACATCGGTACGACGAAGAAATAAATTGCGGCAACAATTCCTATAAGCACAATACCACCCACTATCCACATGAATATGTTTTTTTTGTGAGGTGCTTCGGGGGCCGGAGTTTGCGGCATATCGGGAATCGGAATCCCCTGTGTCACCGGAGGATTTGTCGGCTGAACAAACGCCGATTGCATCGGTTGTTTTTCTTCAAGCGTCCCCAGTTTTTGTCCCGATTGTTGTGGGGATGCGCCGGGCGTATATGGACGAGGCATGGTGCCTCCCGTTTCCTGCATTGAAGCGATATCGGACGCCATTGTGCGCATATCGACTTTTTCCGTTGGTTGTTTTGCGAGAGGTATTTCTCCCTCACCATCTCCGATTGCGGGAATATTTCCCATCGGAGGTATATTGTTTCCTTCGTTCATTACCTCCTATTATATACTATTCGACATATTTCGTCAGTAAAAAAACACCCCATCAAATACATAGATGGGGTGTCGAGGAAAGTTCCTTATAAGAATTTAAACAAGATTTTTAAGAGAGAGTCCTATTTTTCCTTCCGGATCGACGCGGATAATTTTTGCAATTACCTCGTCTCCGAGATGTACCACATCCTCTACCTTCTTTACAAAACCCTCCTTCAGTTCGGAAACGTGTATCATACCGTCTCTTCCACCGCCAAGATCGACAATTGCGCCGAACTCAAGGATACGCACCACCTTTCCGTTTATTATTTCTCCCACCTTGTATTCACGCACCGCCGCTTTTATCGAGTCGTATGCGCGTGTGACAAGCTCTTTTTCGATGCCTGCAATATATACGGTGCCGTCTTCCTCGATATCGATAGTTATTTTATCGAGACTTGCCGCAATAACCGCGTTGATGTTGCGTCCACCGGGACCGATAATTTCCCCTATTTTCTCCTTGGGAACGGTAAGTGTGAGTATTTTCGGGGCATATGAAGATACTTCCTGTCGTGCGGACGGAAGCACCGGCTGCATGATGGTTGTAATAATCTGAAGACGTGCCTTTTTTGCGGCCGCAAGGGCTTCTCCGAAAATATCTCCGGTGATGCCGTTTATTTTTACATCCATCTGAATGGCGGTAATCCCGTCAACGGTTCCAGCAACTTTGAAATCCATATCCCCGTAATGATCTTCGGGTCCCTGAATATCCGTGAGAATTTTATGAGTATTTTTTTTCGTATCGAGCATAAGCCCCATCGCAATTCCCGCGACATGTTTTTTTATTGGAACTCCCGCATCCATAAGGGAAAGACACGACGCACACGTCGACGCCATTGAGGATGAGCCGTTCGAAGAGAGTGTCTCCGCAACAATACGGATGGTATATGGAAACTCTTCCTTGCTCGGAATCATCGCCGCGAGCGCTTTTGCCGCAAGCGCGCCGTGACCTATTTCCCGTCTTCCGGGACCACGCGATCGCCCCGTTTCTCCGACCGAGAAATTCGGAAAATTATAATGGAGCATGAACCGTTTTTTTCCGGTGGTCTCCATCGTTTCAATGAGTTGTTCCGCGGACGATGAAGCGAGTGTTGTCATTGCAAGCACCTGCGTATTCCCGCGTATGAAAAGTCCCGATCCGTGTGTGGTGGGGAAGATCCCCGCTTCGGCGTATAACGGGCGTATTTCGTCGAATGCGCGTCCATCGACACGACGGTCGTGTTCCAACGCTTCGGTGTGGACGAATTCGTCAACGATTTCTTCGAATAATGCTTCCACTCCCTTTATTTTTTCTTTCAATGTCTCGTGCGCGGCAACATGTTCGAATAGCGCACGCTTCAGTGCATCTGTTCTTTTTTCCTTCAATGCGGCGGCAAGATCTTTTTCGAGGAATGAATTCACCTCCTTCTGGAGTTCGGGGTCGTGTTCGGGAAGTGGAATAGTTGCCTTTTCTTTTCCGATGTCGCGGCGTATATCATTCTGGAACGCCACAAGTTTTTTGACTTTTGCGTGGGACTCTTCGAATGCGCGTATCGCTTCCGTTTCGTCTACTTCTTTTCCTTCAAATTCGATCATGTTCACGTATTCCTCGGGTCCCGAAAAAAATGATTTAAACACGAGATTTTGAGACGCATCCCTTTTTACGGTCTGTACACCGGCAACAGGACCGTTCCACGGAATATCCGAGATGTGAAGCGCGGTTGATGCGGCAAGAAGTCCGATAACATCGGGATCGTTTAGTTCGTCGTATGACAATATGGTAATGACGACCTGCACTTCGCGTCGAAGACGATGATCAAAAAGTGGACGGATGGTCCGATCGATAAGTCGGGCGGAAAGCGTTGCCTCGTCAGAAGGACGTCCCTCGCGGCGGACAAATCTGCTGCCGATTATTTTTCCCGCGGCGTAAAAACGCTCCTCATAGTCAACGGTAAGCGGAAAGAAATCACCGCTTTTATCCTCTTTTCCCATAACGACCGTGGCAAGCACGATGGTGTTGCCGTGTTTTCCGATAACCGCCGCATTCGCCTGTCCGGCGAGTTCCGACACCTCAATGGAAATAGGACTCCCATCGAGTTCCGTCGAAAATATTTTTCTATGTAGTGCCATATTTTTTATTATTGTGTTTTATATTTTTTTTGATACGTAAAAGAATTTTCGGGATCGATTCGAGTTCTATGAACGCATCCGCCACCTCTTTGAGTCGGGCCGATGTTGTTCGTGAAAACGCGGCTACTTCGATTTGTTTTCCCATTCCCCACTTCAAATATTCCACGAGCGGCACGAAATCACCGTCGCCCGTAACAAGAATGACGGTATCAAGGGATTGTCCCATGCGGATTGCATCAACGGCGAGACCAACGTCCCAATCCGCTTTTTTTGCACCCCCAGGATATACCTGAATGTCCTTGAGGCGGAGCTCTATTCCCGCCTTACGGAGCGCATCAAAGAACGATTCTTCTCCTCCGGGATGTTCTTGTGGCACGATACCCTCACTTTTCACCACATATGCGATAGTGCGGATAAGAAAGCGATCTTTTGTGAGTGTCTTTACGAGATGATCGAAGTTCACGCGCGCCTGATACAGGTTTTTCGCCGAATGATAGATATTCTGAACATCAATGAAAATTCCTACTCGTTGGTCTGGATACATATTTTTATTGGATAAAATTTTTGCTTCCCGTAGTGGGAAGCAAAATCGAACACCCCCGCCGCTACATGTCTAATTTCAATTTCTTGATAAGTGATCCGTACTTTTTCTCATCGCTCTTTTCAAGATATTGAAGGAATCGTCTTCGTTTTCCAACCATCATGAGAAGTCCTCTCCGCGAATGATTGTCTTTTGGATTCTTCTTCAGGTGATCCGCAAGTGCTTTTATCTGACGCGTAAGAAGGGCGATTTGGAACTCCGCAGAGCCGGTATCGTTGTCGTGCCGCTTATATTCGCGCGTTGCCGCTTGTTTTTTCTGCTTTGAAAGCATATGGGTGAATGGTACCGTAAAATGAGTGAAGCGTCAACTCTGCGGAGATGTTCCTTGTGATGGGTATTTTTTCGATAATATTGTGCGACAGATGTGATATAGTGGAAATACAATGAAAGAAGAGGCGCGGGTACTCCTAGAACAATATCTCGACTATCTCGAAATAGAGAAAAACAGATCGCGAAAAACACGGGAAAATTATGGCCGTTATCTTTTTGCGTTTTTTGAGGATCAGAATATAAAGAAAATATCCGACATTACCGTGGAGCGCGTACGGAATTTTCGCGTGCATCTTTCGGGGAAAGATCTGAAAAAAAACACGCAAGGATACTATGTGATTGCAATACGGAATTTTCTGAAATATTTGATAAAACAGGGATATGATGTGTTGCCGCCTGATCGGATAGAACTTCCAAGGGTATCTCGTCGTGACATCGAGGTGCTTGAGTATCGAGAGCTTGAGCGACTTATGCAGGCGCCGGAGGGAAATACGTTACGGGCACTTCGCGATCGTGCGATTCTCGAAACTTTTTTTTCGACAGGACTCCGCTTGTCCGAACTCTGCTCGCTGAAGCGGTATATCGATATAGAACGCGGTGAGGTCTCTGTGCGGGGAAAAGGAGACAAACTTCGTGTGGTGTTTCTTTCCGACGGCGCGAGAAAAGCCATAAAAGAATATCTCGCAAAACGCACCGATCCGGAAGAGGCGCTTTTTATAAGCATAAGCAAGTCAGGAAGCGCCATGAAGCAAATTACTCCCCGTTCGGTCGAGCGTCTTGTTGATTTTTATGCGCGTGCCGCCGGAATTCCGAAAAAAATTCATCCCCACCAGTTACGTCATTCGTTTGCGACCGATCTTCTCATAAACGGCGCGGATCTCCGCTCGGTGCAGTCGCTTCTTGGGCACGCGAACGTCGCAACGACGCAGATATACACACATCTTACGAATAAGGAATTGAGGGAAATACACAAAGCATTTCACGGACGGAGGAGAAAAGAATAGTAAAAAAATCGATGATGTTTTGACACACCCTGTGAAACGGGCTTATTTTATTGTTAGTTTATTGAAATGAGGTGATACATGCGGTTGAGTAGAAAGCAAAAAAGAAAAATCACAAATATCGCGCGGATGTTTTTGGGAAGGCCATACGGCGAAGAGTTTGATTGTATCGAGTTCATACGCGCCGTATATAGATCTGCAGACGTACATATACCGAAAATTTCTCCTCTTGCGGCGCCCCCATACGAATTCAACATACGGAAGGAAGAATTAAAGAATGCGCCGGAGGGGAGTATAATTTTTTTGAAAGACAGATATGATCCGCGAAAAGAAAGAAAGTGGACGCATGCGGTTATCGCGCTTCGTCATGGGCAGTGTATTCACAATTCGATTTTTTATGGTTCTAAAGTTACCATTTCTAATATCGAAACGATAACGAAAGATCGATATGATTTTGCAGAGAGCGTTCCACCACCATAATATATGGTGGTTTTTATTTTATGATGTTTTTCCTTGTGCCGAGGGCGGGATTTGAACCCGCATACCTTTCGGTGCTAGCTCCTAAAGCTAGTGCGTCTGCCAATTTCGCCACCTCGGCATTAGCGTACTCTTATAGTTATATAACACCTCTCTCTTTACTAAAACAGCCTCGCTCTATTAAAAGCGGGGCTGTTTTCTTCTTTGTGATTGAAACTATTACGGCGTAATAACAAGCTTTTCAATGAGAGCAATGAGTCCCTTTGCGAGCATTGCGACTACAACCGCGATCAAAGTATAAAGAAGCTGATTTTTTGCGGTCGTTACCTTCTCTTCCGATCCGCCACTTCCCATGAAGTTATACGCGGAAAGGAGTATAAAGACAACGGCGAGCGCAAGGATCGCTCCATACATCCAATTTCCCACCTTAACTATCAGATTGATTACGTCTTGCGCATTGGTAAGCGCTGCAAAAGAAATAAGCGGAAAGCCAGCGATAAAAGAAATTATAATGTATGGAAACTTCTTCATGGTGATGAATTACTGAGGCGTTCCTCCCCCCGGTTGTACGAGATTCTCGACGACCGAAATGAGTCCTTTTGCCAAAAGCCCGACCGCAACCGCGATAAGACCGTAGACCAAAAAGTCTTTTGCTTTCTTTACCTTTTCTTCTTCTCCGCCGGAGGTGAGATATTGGAATCCTGCATAAATAAAGAAGATAACCGCGAGCAAAAGAAGGATACCGAGCATCCAGTTTGCAATTGTCTGAAGTGTCGTTTCAATTCCGGTATATCCTCCATCAAGAATGGTTTCCGACGCTTCCGGGACTACCGGCTGTCCGAAGGCGATGACAGGAACTACGAGCATAATCACCGATGCGGTAATGGCTGTTAATTTTTTTGACATTGTAGATATATGATGTTTCTTACCTTCGACCTTTCCGGGGCTAATTTTCCAGCACACTTTGAATGACCGCAACAATGCCCCATGCGCAAATAATTATACCATAGCCCACGAGGGCGTACACAATTGTTTTTCTGCCCGTCGCGAATGTTTCCGTGTTGCCCTGCGCTGTCATGATTTGGAAAGCGCCATAAATGATCATAACGACCGCGATCGGTGCGCCCGCGACAACTAACCATTCAATAATGGAACTGAGGAGTGCTATCGGATCATCTGTTTTGAGCGGATTCTCGAGTTTTATCTGCGCACCTCTGGTTTTGAGGGGGATAATAAGTATCGCGACGATGCTCCCCCACACCCCCGAAAGTATTTTTTTTCTCAGTTGCATATGTATAGTATAAAACAATTGATGCGCTGTACCTATATGGTACAGGTTATGTCATTCCAGAATTTAAAGTTAATGGACCCCCCCGTTGTCGTGGGAAAACTCGATTGAGCAATGACGCTCAGGATAACGCTCACAATTACCCAGGCAGCAAGGGCGATAACGAGTCCGATGAGCGCACTGGTGATGATGTTTTTTGCCTCCGATATGTTCTGCTCGGATCCTCCCGACGTCATAACCCGTATACCGCCATAAACGATGAGCGCGACCGCAAGCGGAATCGCTATCGTAAAAAGAATATTGACGATATTTTTGAAAACCTGAAGCGCGTCGCAAAGGTTACACGATCCGACGATATTACAATTTTCTGTTGTTGATGCGAGCATTGTTCCGCTCGCGTAGGTGACTGTTTTGTTGGTGTTTTCCCAAATATTAAAGGAAAGCGCCTGCGTTGCGAAAGGGACTATCGCGAGACCGACGGCAAAGATAAAAATTATTTTTTTATACATGGTATATGGGAAATTATAACCCCTTTTCCTTAATAAGTTGATTTACTCCGTCTTCGGTTTGTTGCAGCGCTTGAGCGGAATCTTTTTTCCCAGTGAGGACGAGCTCGATTGCCTCTGAAAAAAGTGACGCCACCTGATCGCGGTCCGGTTGTTGCCATGATTTTGCGATAAGCGCCTGTGCGGCCTCCACGCTGAATTCCGGATTGTTCGCGACCTGTCCGATAAGAAAGCGGAGCGCCGGGGACTTATTCGTTTTTTCCATATAGTCCTTCGCCGTGTCGCTTTGTGTCGTCATAAAAAGAACGAGATCCCATGCGGGGGTTTGTAATTTACTTTGTTTTGATACGGTATATCCATAATATCGTGCGTATGCGGTACGACATTCGTATTCGTTCTGACATTTTGCCTGCGCCGGATACGGCACCGGTGCAATTCCGGCATTCATCCATTGGTTTTTATTTTTTATTTTTTCCAGCGAGGAGGCGTAGTTGAAAATAACCGCTGTTTTTCCTTCCGCAAAAGAATCGAGCGACGAAGGCATGAGTGAGTTCCATGTATAGACGCTGTTTTTTATATCTGAAAACCCGAGATAAAAGCGCATCGCATCATCTCCTGCCGGAGAGAACGACGCGGAAAACGGATTTGTTTTTGTCATGGACACACCCGATTGCATCATGATGAGTTGCAGAAGATCGCTCGCGTGATCGATATTTTTTTCCGATCCTCCAATTGCCGCCGCGGCATGTGTAATACGCGTACCACCCTCCGTTTTTGCGAGCTTCGGGATTATCGCATTAAATTCTTCCCATGTTTTTGGCACTTCCGCAACGCCCTCCGCGTCGAATATATCCTTATTGTAGATCATGACGAGCGTGTCGATGGAAAGCGGAAGTCCGAAAATACGTCCATCCAAACTTACGAAGTCGCGTTCCACGACGCGAGGGAAGAAGTTTTGAAGTTGTACGAGGGATAATTTTTGTTTCGGAAGCGGTTCTATTTTATTTGCATCTCGCATTACGCTTGCGTTGTCCACCATAAACACATCAGGTCCCTGATTCGTCGAAAATCCCTCGAGGAGCGCCGCACGATAGGTTTTTTCGTCCGAAAACGAACGAAACGAAACATCCATATTTTGATATACCGACTTAAATCTTTTTACAGCGGCATCATACGCGAGCTGACTGTCCTGAAGCACCCACACCGTCAATTTTCCCGTTGGTCCCTCCGTCTTTACGGCGTCTTCTTTCAATCCGGGAATGATACCGGCAAAAATAAGGACGAGAACAAGGATAATCGCACCGATAACGGCGAATACTATTATACGTGTATTGATTGTGGGCATGTTTTTTAGAGGCAGACGACTCCGATAAGTTCGTCGTCTTTTGGAAGATTCATTATGTGTACTCCCTGTGTTGCCCGTCCGGCGACGCGCACGTCACTGATGGGGGTACGGATCGCCTGTCCTTTCTTTGAAAACGCGAGAATCTCTTCGATGTTTTCGTCGACGACGTGCGTCTCTATGACAACTCCTGTTTTTTCGGTGACCTTGGCGGTTTTTATTCCCGACCCTCCCCGTTTCTGCGTCTTGTATTCCTTGAGTGGTGTCTGTTTTGCGAATCCCTTATTCATAACCGCAAGAAGTTTGAGATTTTTGAGTGCGCTCGCGTCGAGTTCTCCTGTTTTTATTATATCAAGTCCGGCAACAAAATCTCCCTTCTTCAATCCGATACCCTTTACTCCCGATGCGGTGCGTCCCATGGGGCGAATGTCTTTTTCCTTAAATCTAATCGCCTGTCCGTTTGACGTTGAGAGGACAATCTCGTCTTTTCCGGAAGAAATTTTCACCCATCGAAGCATGTCGTTTTTGAGCGTGAGCGCAATAATACCGGTGCGTCGTACGTTTGTAAAATCTTTAAGCGCGGTCTTTTTTATTACCCCATTTTTCGTTGCCATTACGAGGAATTGCGATTCGATCGCGGCGGACGCGTCGGGATATGCGATAAGGGCACTCACCCGCTCTTCCGCGGGAATCTCCAGATAATTATGAATCGATTTTCCTTTTGCGGTTCTTGAGGCTGCCGGAATTTCATACACTTTTGTTTGAAACACCTTCCCCTTGTCGGTGAAAAAAAGAATATTGTCGTGTGTATTCGCCGAAATGAGCTGATCGATAAAATCCTCTTCTTTCAGATCGAATCCAATAAGCCCCTTTCCTCCCCTCTTCTGCGCGCGGAAATTCGTCGGTGGAAGTCGTTTTATATATCCGCTTAGGGTGAGCATGATGACCGCCTCTTCATTCGGTACTAAGTCTTCTTCGCGGAATTCGGTGAGACTCGACGGAACTATCTTTGTGCGGCGCGCATCGGGAAAAGTCTTCTTGAGTTCGGCAAGTTCGGTGCGGATGATTTCAATGATTTTTTTCGGATTTTTCAGTATGAGTTGCAGTTCTTTTATAAGTTTTCTTTTTTCTTCGAGTTCAGCCTCGAGTTTTTGGCGTTCAAGCGCCGCGAGTGTTTGAAGACGCATCTCGAGGATTGCTTGTGCCTGCGCGGGGCTCAATTTGAAGTTTTTTATAAGATTTTCCGCGGCGGACTCCTTGTCTTTCGATTTTTTTATTGTTGCAATGATTTTGTCGATAGCATCAAGTGCTTTTACGAGTCCCTCGAGGATGTGTGCCCGCTCTTCCGCTTTTCTGAGATCGAATTCGGTACGTCGCCGTATAATATTTTTCCGATGGTCGATGTGCGCAACGAGAATTTCTTTCAGGGAGAGTATCTGGGGTTGCAATCCTCCATCCACGAGCGCGAGCATATTAAAGTTGAAGTTTTTTTGCAGTTCCGTGTATTGGTACAGCTGATTCAGGATTTTTTGCGGCGCCGCGTCGTTTTTCAGTTCGACGACAATGCGCAATCCTTCGCGATCGGATTCATCCCGAAGATCGCGGATGCCTTCTATCTTTTTTTCCTGAACAAGTTCGGCTATTTTTTCGAGAAGCGTCGATTTATTTACCTGATAGGGAATTTCAGTGATGATGATATGAAAACTCCCGCTCTTTTTTTCTTCGATCTGCGCGAGTGCCCGCATGGTAATGCCGCCCCGTCCGGTGGTGTACGCCGTTTCTATCGCTTTTTTGTCGTAAATAATCCCTCCCGTCGGAAAATCGGGACCGGGAACGAATCTCATAAGGTCTTTCGTGTCCGCATCGGGGTTTTCCATGATA
>JAJZPU010000062.1 GCA_021811055.1 bacterium | reverse complement strand
TTCGAATCGATACGAAAAAACGAGGAAATCGCGCTTCTATCGAAAAAACTCGCGACAATCCGCCGCGACGTTCCGATTTCCGTCTCGCCGGAAGATCTTTTAATAAAGAAAAACGATGCGGTGCTTGCGGCGTATATGCGCACATTGGGGTTTTCGAGTCTCCTAAAGAAAAAAAAGGTGGCGGCATCGGAAGAAAAAGAGCAGATTTCTTTTATGCGCGCCGCCCAACCGGAAAAGATCAGAGAGGTATTGGTGGGAAAAAATCTGAAAGAATACGTAAAAAACGGCGGTACGGCGGAAAAATTATTCGACATCGATGTCGCCACGTGGCTCCTTAATCCGGAAAAAAACCATTCGGAAAAGGAATATCCGTCACAAGAAAACGCGTATACGTTTTTGAAAAAAGAAATGGATCGTTCCGGCGTGCTGCGTGTATTTGAGGAGATTGAGATGCCTATAATTCCAATCCTCGCTTCCATGGAAAAAATCGGTGTGTGTGTCGACGAAGAAGCGCTCCGTATTCTTCAAAAAACAATCCTCGAAGATACCGCAAAAACAGAAAAGAAAATTTACGAATATGCCGGCGAGACATTTAACCCGAACTCCCCGCTGCAAGTTTCGAAAATATTATTCGAGAAGATGGAGATAGGAAAGGGAAAAAAGAAAAAGACGAAAACAGGAATGAACTCAACGGCGGAACGCGCGCTTTCCGGATTGCGAGAAGAGCACAAAATTATCCCACACATCCTCGAGTATCGTGAGAACATGAAGATACTCTCCACATATGTCGACCCCATTCTACAGCTTTCAAAAAACGGCAACGGCGTCATACACACATCGTTCATACAAACAGGGACGACAACGGGACGATTCTCTTCGGAAAAACCGAATCTTCAAAATATTCCGCAGGAATCAAAATGGGCAAAACCACTCCGCGATTGTTTCGTTTCGCGCAAAGGAAAGAGCTTTGTTTCATTCGATTATTCACAACTGGAGCTTCGGATACTCGCACACGTATCAAACGACACAACACTAAAAGATGCTTTCATACAAAAGAAAGATATACACACGCTCACCGCAAAAAACGTGTTTAATGTTTCCGAAGATGCCGTAACACCACACATGCGCCGCATGGCGAAAACACTGAATTTTGGAGTGATCTACGGCATGGGAGCGCGCGCATTCAGCGAAGAAAGTGGAATTTCAAAAGATGCCGCGCGTATTTTCATACAGGAATATTTTTCGGATTTTCCGGCGGTAAACAAATGGCGAGAAGAAACAAAAAAATTCACGGAAGAACACGGCTATGTACGTAACGAAAACGGGAGGGTCCGTTATTTTCCCTACTCGAAAAAAAATCCGCGCGCCGCTGCGGAATTCGAACGTGCCGCCGTCAACATGCCCATACAAAGCCTTGAAGCCGACATCATAAAACTCGCAATACGAGACACATTCGAATCGGTAGTGCGCCGCACCGGCATAGCTGCGTGCACCCCACTCCTCACTATTCACGATGAATTGATATTCGAAATTTCGGATGATATTCTGAAAGAAACAACCCCCCAGATAAAGACCGCGATGGAGAACGTGTATCCCCTCTCGGTACCCATCCTTGTCGAACCGAAATACGGAAAAAGGTGGGGGTCTATGGAAAAATTCTAATTTATACATGCAACCGGAACAAAAAACGCTGTTTTTTATATATATCTTATTGTGTGTTGTCCTGTGTGCAACGCTTTTTGCGGGATACATACTCACCGCTCCGATTTTTTTTATAGGGAGTGGTGTTGCGGGTGTGTGTATGGTGTATGTTGGGATACGCTCCGCTCTTCGTAGAAGTACCCATCTTCAAAAAACAACCACAGAAAAAGAGTTTTCGGTGCTCCTCACCGACCTCAAAGACGGCGTGGTGATCTATTCTCCACGATTCGAGATTTTATACATAAATCCGGCGGCGGAATCGCTCTTTGGTATACAAAAAGAAAAATATCTAGGAACGAAACTTACGCCAAACATATCGGAAAATCCGGACCTGAAGATACTGACACAAACCATATTCCCCTCTCTCGCTTCGTCGGTGCTTCAAATATCGGAGGCAAACGAATGGCCCCAAATTGTCGACATTCTCATAGATGAACCCGAATTGAAATTTCATACCGTATTAAGTAGAGTGCTCGACGATTCGGGAAAAACAGAACTATTCATAAAAACAATCCGTGACGAAACGCGGGAGCGTTCCATTCTTCAGGGAAAGAATGAATTTATAAACACCGCGGCGCACCAACTTCGCACCCCGCTTACCGCGATAAACTGGGCGCTCGAAAACATAAAAAGCATCGCGAAAGAGACATCACCGGATATTGAATCGGTTGCAACGGAAGCGTTGGGAGTTTCCGAGCGCGCATTAAAAATAACCAACGATCTTCTCGATGTGGCAAAGATAGAAGACGGAAGATTTGGATACAAATTCGAGGAAAACGACCTTGTCTCTTTTATTACGGAAGTAATCTCGGCGCTCGCTCCCGTTGCACGACAAAAATCATCCACAATCATTTTCGACCACGAGGGAATAGACTCGCTTCCGATGCGTATAGATCGAGAGCGTCTTGGACTCGCGCTGTTTAACCTTATCGATAACGCCTTGAAATACAACCTTCCGAAGGGAACGGTCCATATTTCATT
>JAJZPU010000061.1 GCA_021811055.1 bacterium | reverse complement strand
GGGAGGAAAGAACTCCCCGTACGCGTATACCCTTCCTTGTGCGTCGACATATGGCATCGCCATCATGTGTTCCTTGATCTTGGGGACGAGTGCTTCGTATTCCTCTTTGGTGTATTGCTTGTTCAGGATGCAATATTCCTTGTTCCGGAGGCCGATGCAGCCGAAGAGGTTGTTCGATCCGTGACAATTCCAACAATAGGATGCGTCATAACAACCATACATTACGCCGGAGAAACGGGTATTGGAACTCTGGTTCGTATCCCAGCATTCGTATAGCTTTTCGTTTTCTATCCCACTCCCCGCCCCTATATCGTAAGAATCCTTGACTGTGGCATACACCCATGTGAAAAATTTTCCATCCTCGACTCCGCTCGCATCGAAGCAAAAAGACGCATTCTTCGAATTCTTCACGTTATCTCCGGTAGTTTTTACACAATTCAACATATTTGCCGACTTGCGGGGAAATTTCCTTGAAAAAATCCGAAAATCATCCGAGATCAAGGCAACCGCTTTGTAACTTCCGAGATCAAATTCTTTTATTTTTTCTTCATACTTACCTTTTGAATACGGTTGATTGAATATGTGATAATTTTTGTTCCGCAACCCCACACAACCGAAACAGTGCTGACAATTCGCGCAATCAAGAAGGAAGTTGGATTCCATGCAGTCCCGAGATTGCGCGGAAAAAGAAACTCGAAAACAATTAGTACAATTTATCGTTTCATAACAATATTGATTTTTATCGCTGATATATACATCACAGGAATTTTTTGTGTATGCAACCCGATTACTGTAAAAAGTATCCTCGTTCTTTCCCGAGGCGGAAATCATGTAACATCCCTTGTCCCACGCCGAAACGTTGCAATAGGGACTGTTTATGTTATTTGTGACGGAAAGACCGATGAGCGGAATCTTTTCGAGAAGCAATTCGAATTGTCTAAAAAAAGACTCTGAAAAATTATACTCTTTTCCATAGTACATTGGATCCCATGCGTCCGACCACCAATATTGATCATCGTACACCACATATCCTTTTTCGGGAGCATACATCGAAATAAATTCTTCCGCATGAGCATCAACATCACACCTCCTCCGGTAAAGTGCGCGCTCATTTCTCCAGATATACCGTCGTATAAAACGACACTCCGGACAAAATGTCGGTGCCGGCACATCTATATTTTTGTAAAATAAAAAGTCTTCGCTTTCCACAATGAATGGAGATTCACAGTTCTGACATATTCTATTTTCGGACTGGAGCATTTATTTATTCTACATTAATTTGATCCGATCATAAAAAATCCGGACATCGTCCGGATACGGAAACGCAGAATACCCACGCGTCACAACAAAAATTGCTGTGCACCTCTATAAAACAACTTTTACAAAAGGGACTAACTCATCCCCTCGCCATCGCCCCAATCACTGTCATCAGGATCCTCGTTCTTCTCGTGGTTTCCCTCAAGTTTCGAAACAACATTTCCGAGACGCTTCGATCTGCATGCAAAATGCGTGCATAAAGAGACCGCGGTGATGACGACGATAATAACAATGGCGATAACTAGCCAGGAAATGTACATATGGATATATTATACAACAAAACTATTTATTTTGCAAGTATACCGAATTAATGCACTACTTCCGACATCCATTCCTTATACCCCCTGTTAATACGTCGTATATCGACCATTCCCACAAATGGTGTCGTATATGCGTGATTTTCAAGTATAAAGTCTTCAATTGCCTGCACTTTTGCTTCAAGCGTTTTTATAAGCAATGCAACCTCACGCTCCTCTTTGAGTTCGTTTTCCCACTTGTATATGGACCCGATGCGCCAAATATTTACACACGCAGCGAGTTTCCCCTCGATGATCTTCCCAGCAAGCACACGAGCATCGGACTCCTCGCGGCACGTGGTATAGATAAATACCATAATACCCACAAATGAAACTTGTCCGACCTTTTCCCGCTTTGAAACGGGGTTAAATTAACGGTTCGAGATTCGCGTCCGAAGACGTCGTCTGTGATTTTCCTCCCCTTCCCTCAATGATCGCCTTTTCTTGCGCGCTGCGAATAATGGAAGATTCTTCTTCTTGAATAAGTTTTTTTGCCGCATCGGCAGGAATGCTGTATTTTTCCCGAGATGCCTGGACGATACGATCGCGATACGAGGGATGGTTCGGGGGAAGCACACGAAGTGTCTCCGCGGAGAACGGATCGTACGTTTCCCCATCGATGGTCATTTTGATATATACCTGACCCATCCCGAGATTGATCATGTCTTTTACGTCGAATATCGGGGCCATTTCCGGTTTCAGTTTCACCGCATCCTCACCACCAACACGAAAGATGACGATGGTTCCGGTGTTTCCGAGGACCGCCGCCTCCACCTTGGGAAGCAGTTGCCCCACATATTGATGCGCCATCGTAAGACAGATACCGTATTTTCTTGCTTCGGAAAGAAGGTTCTCGAATGTATCAGTGACAAGATTCTGGAACTCATCGACGTAAAGATAAAAATCGTGCCGCTCCGACGGAGGAAGCACGGCACGTTCCATGCCCGCCTGTTTTATTTTCGTCACGAACATCGAACCGAAAAAGCTCGAATTTTCCTCCCCTATCTTCCCCTTTGAAAGATTGATGAGTACTATTTTTTTCTCCTGCATCAATTTTGCGAGATCGATCT
>JAJZPU010000060.1 GCA_021811055.1 bacterium | reverse complement strand
CTTCGGTTCATCACCATTTTCGAATCGCTCGAGGAAAATTTCGTATATGTGCATCGCAACCCGGCATATGGCTGGCGTCTTCTTCACAATGAGCTCGAGTCCCTCTCAATAAAAAATGAAACAAGCACTCCTATACTTGTTTCATTTTCTTCGAGAAAAATGACCATTGAAACAGACGGTCGATTTTCCATATTGAATATCGGCTATTCTCCGTACTGGAAAATAAAAAACTGCGCCACGTGCCGCATATTCGAAGTTTCTCCGGCACGCATCGCAATCGAGGGAAAGGGTATCATCGAAATCGCGTACGACACATCGGATGCCGCATCGCGCACGGGAAACTACATTTCCATCGCTTCGCTCATTCTCCTTATGGGGATTGTATTTCTCCGAAAAAGAAAGAAAAATTAGTTGGTTCCCGTTTCACGCTCATACCACATTCCGAGATTCATAATGTCTTTTTCGTGGAACGGTTTCCCTATTATTTGAAATCCGACAGGAAGCTCTTTTCCAAGGGGATATTTTTTCACAGGAAGTGACACGGCGGGAAGACCGGCAAAATTTGCAGGGATGGTGAAAATATCGGAAAGATACATCGCTATCGGATCAGATATTTTCTCACCCACTTTAAAAGCCTTCGTCGGAGTCACGGGAGCCAAGATCGCATCAACACCGCCGTTCCCTCCATCAAACGCGTTCTCGAAATCATTTGTGATAAGTTTGCGAACCTTCTGCGCCTTAAGATAGTACGCGTCGTAATATCCCGAAGAAAGCACGAACGTCCCAAGCAATATTCTTCGCTTTACCTCGTCTCCGAATCCTCTTCCGCGGGTTTCTTTATATATATCCCAAAGCGTATTTTTTTCCGAATTTCTCGCATACCGGACCCCGTCAAATCGAGCAAGATTGGAGCTCGCTTCCGCCGTCATAATGACGTAATACACCGATACGGCATATTTCGTGTGAGGCAAAGAAATCTCTTTTACTGAAAATCCGCCTTTTTTAAATACATTTATCGCGTCCTCAACCGCACGAGACACATCCTTGTCCATTTGTTCTTCGAAATACTCTCGTGGCACTCCGAGCGTCAGTTCTTTCACGTGTTGTTCATCATACACGGATGTCGCCGCATATTCACCCACCTTACTTGTCGCATCATGCACATCGTGTCCCTTTATCGTGTCAAAAATAATTGCCGCATCCTCAACCGTCTTTCCGAACGGACCTATCTGATCGAGACTCGATGCAAGCGCGACAAGTCCGAATCTCGATACCGAACCGTACGTCGGCTTCATCCCCACAATACCGCAAAACGAGGCGGGTTCTCTGATCGATCCACCGGTGTCCGATCCCAATGCGCCAAGCGCAAAATTTCCCGCGACCGACGCCGCCGACCCTCCTGAGGAACCGCCTGGAACGCGCGTTGTGTCGTGCGGATTTCTTGTTTTATAAAATGCGGAATTTTCGTTCGACGAACCCATCGCGAACTCGTCGAGATTTGTTTTTCCCAGAATAACCGCGTGTGTTTCCTTTACTTTCTTCACCACGGTCGCATCGTACCCCCCGATATATGCGTCGAGAATTTTTGATCCCGCGGTGGTTCGTATCCCCTCCATAAGGATATTGTCCTTTATACCAAGGGGCACTCCCGCGAGAGGATGCATTTCAACTCCCTGTTTCACAAGTCCGTCGACATATCGCGCCTCCTCCCGCGCGGCCGCATCACATACCGTGATATACGGCCGTATCATCGTGTCTTCTTCAGTTGTTTTTATGTATGCATCGGTGATTTCCAACGCCGAAAATTCTTTCTTCCGTAGGGCGTCTCCGAATTTTTTTATCGTAAGTTTTTGTATATCCATGATGTTATTCCTCATTTCCAAACACGGGCGGCATACACAAAAGCGTCCCGTGAGCTTCCGGAAACTGCCCGACGATATGTGTATCGGAAAATTCCTTCTCCGCGGCATCTACACGAAATATACTTGTATTGAACGATCCTCCCGCGGAAGGTATCACGTCTTCCGTATCCACTTTTTGTAATTCCTGAAAATAATTCAATATCTCTCCAAGATCATGTAATATTTTTTTCTCCTGTTCCTCCGGAAAATGCATTTTCGCCAACTCTTTGAGATATGCGAGTTTTTCGTGCGTTATATTGTTTCCCATAGTCCCTACCTTATCACTTTACGGCAATGCGTTCAACGACGTTCCCCGACCATGCGCAAAAAATCGGCTTCCGAAAGCATTGGTATTCCGAGTTTTTCCGCTTTTTCTTTCTTCGATCCGGGGTTCTCTCCTATCACCACATAGTCCGTTTTTCTGGAAACATTCTCGGAAACTTCTCCTCCATATTCCAGCACCTTCTCCTTTATTTCATTCCGTTCGAAATGTTCGAGAGTGCCGGTGATAACGAATGTTTTTCCCGCAAGAAGTATTTTTTTCTTTTTTTCCACCACAAAAGAAACACCCGCGTCATCAAGCATCGAAAGAAATGTCTCGTTCTCTTTTTTATGAAACCATTCAAAGATGCTTTTCCCTACTTTCGGTCCGATATCGTCCAACTCCTGAAAATCTTCGAGTGTATATCCTGAAAATACGCGCCATATATCACTCGGTTTTTCAGCGTGTTTCTTTTCGGAAAGAATAGTTCGGGAAAGCATGCGTGCCGTTTCTTCCCCGACATGAAGAATGCCGAGTGCGAATATAAAACGGTCGATACGCAC
>JAJZPU010000059.1 GCA_021811055.1 bacterium | reverse complement strand
AAAAACACCTGTGTACCGAAAAACCAGAGTGGAATGAGGATAATGAGAAAAACGAGGAGGGTTGTGAAAAGCGCGGAAATTCCCTTGTGTGTTTCCCCGACAAAACGCCGCATGTGGCGATCCAGCGGTTCGAATAAAAGCGCGAACGCCGCCGCGAAAAGAAGCGGATAAAGAAAAGGACGGAACACAAAGAAGAGTAATATAAGCGTCCCCGCGAGAATCGAAAAAAAGAAAAACGTCTGAACCCGTTTATTGTCCATACATATAGTATATCAAAAAATCCCCGCCTTTGGGGGATTTTGAAAACGCTCACGAACTCTTTTCATATGAATACGCCGCGTCGCGATAGGGGCAATATTCGCACCGCGTTCCCGCCTTTGGCATCTTCTCTCCGTCGAGGCATTTCTTCATTTCGAAAAGCACGTCCTCCACCCACGAATCATCCCCCGTATATGAAAGAAGCTGGACGCTGAACTCAAGTTTTGCGTCGAATGCCGCCCTGTCCTTGTCCCCGTTCGCGTAAACGAAGTAGCCGGTGTTGGAAACGGGAAATCCGTTCTTTCGCATGAGCCACTGATAAATTTCCATCTGCCGCTTGTAGGCCGCGCGATATTCCGCGTCGAGCGTAATTTCCGCGTCGGTCGAGGTCGCTTTGTAATCGACA
Organism: bacterium; assembly: GCA_021811055.1. Taxonomy (GTDB): domain Bacteria; phylum Patescibacteriota; class Minisyncoccia; order UBA6257; family GWB1-50-10; genus GWA2-45-9. The sequence continues at coordinate 2,082 of JAJZPU010000059.1, read as the reverse complement.
ACGATAATATCCCCCTTCTTATCCACCCACAGATCGTCGACGGCGCCGGTAATGATGAAATTCGTTGGCCTATGATAAAACTGCACCCCTTTGAAGTTCTCACGCCACTCGTCCATCATATCGTGCTGAAACGGCACCGCATCGAGTCCATACGCTTCCATAAGCGGATGACGTGACCCGTGCGCGCGATGCATATCGAATTCCTTTTTCAAAAGCGTATCGACGGCGGAATTCAGCGTGAACGGAAATCCCGGCGGACGTCCCACGCCGCACCTGCGGTCGAGATAAAAACAGCGCGGACACTCCGTAAAGAGCTCTATCTTCGAACGCGAAAGTTTAAAGGGCTCCCCGCTCTTTGGATTATAGATATTGCGTGTCCGTTTTCCGGGGATCATCATAGCATTATTTTTTCCGGAACGATGAACGGATAGAGATCTTTGTCGATGGATCGCTCAAAACACTGCTCTCCCGCGACATGTTCCCAATTTACTCCCCATCCTCCGTAATACGGGCGCTCCAGTGTGACATCAACACCGCTCTCCATCTCGAATATTGCACATAACGTGAATGATTCTGGGCCAGTAACCTCATAGCGATAGGGCGCTTTCGTTTTCGGGTCGCTCGGAACACTGAATCCTTTTATCGAATCGCTTAGTGCCGAAAGCTCTTCCGGAAGTATTTTCTTTCTTTGCCAATACGAAACAACTTCCGACTGTATCGTCTGAAGATTTGAAACGCGCTCGCTGTCGAACTTTCGCGCACGCTCCTTTGCCGGAGATCCGGCAATGACAAATCCCGTAACGATCGCTGCAAGAATGACTCCGGAAACGATATACACAAATGTCTTCACCCGCGCGGAAAATCCGGCATTCTTCAATTCCCATAGGTAATAGCCGAATATCGAGCTTGTCACAAAGAAGATAACAAGTACCTTAAGGAAAAATCGCACGGTGAGCTCCCCCTGCATGAAGTTAATAAGCAACGCCACAACATCACCAAGAATGATAAGTGCCGCGGCGAAGAGCGTGAAATACAAAAGCCACTTCCTAATGCGGAGTTCTTTTTTCTCGGGTGCCGCCACATACTCCTTGTTCAAAAATACTTTTGTCGCGATATAAGTCGGGAAAAAGACGACAAGTGTCGCGATCGCCCACCGCATCGCCTCGAATGACGATTGCATCGAATAATAGCCCCCGAGCACGTCGGGAAACCAATAATTGATGCACTGGAAAAGCAGTGTCGAAAAACTTATGGCGCTTGCATAGAGTGTCACGATAGAGAGCAAGTGAAGGAAGAAATCCTTCGGCGACGTCTCCGGTCTTTTTGGCGTTGGTATTGTTTGTTCCATATTCATTAATTATAGAGGATTTCTCCATCTAATAAAACTTGTACTTGTCCGAAAAGTGTTTCACTATAGTATCAGTATTGTTCATAATTTCGGAGCAAGAAATGAAACAACTTATTAAAACGTCATCCCTTCTTTTACTCGCTCTCGCCATCTTTTTCGCACTTGATATCACATCAACGGGCCCAAGTATTCAGAAATTTCTCGAAGAAAACGGTGCGGGAAAGGAAATGAAACAGATTCTCTATTTTCCGATTTCCCTCTCTTTTTCTTTTTTCTTCTTCCTTATTTCTCTCTTTCTATATACAAAGAAAAGGCTGAAGCACGAAGAATCCATGCTCGGCGCCACAATGCCAATCGCCGGATATTTTATGTTCTGCGGAATGTTGCAAGCATATCTTAAAATCAGCACAGTAACTTCATTTTGGTTGTTTATAACCGGTCTTGTCATTTTCGTCGTCGGGGGAAGTGTCTTCGAAAGAAAAATAAAAGAGAAGAAAATACTTTCTCTACACCAAGCAGGCACATTTTCCGGTATCTGTATAATGGTGTCATTCGTAGTATTTCTCGAAATCTTCCTTCTACTGAAATAATTATTAAAAATCCCGCATTTCCGCGGGATTTTTTTCACATACTCTACAAAATCATTCTTGCTCAAAAGAGGTTTTCGTAACTCCCCTAATACTTACTACTTTATACTTAATACTTATCTGATGTATTTTTCCACTATTCCTTCC
>JAJZPU010000017.1 GCA_021811055.1 bacterium | reverse complement strand
TCACTGTCGGATATAAATATATTATGAAGCTGAACCACCTTGTTGAGGACAAGATTCATATGCGTTCCACCGGTCCGTACTCACTTATTACACAACAGCCACTTGGAGGAAAAGCGCAGCTCGGAGGACAACGCTTCGGAGAAATGGAGGTGTGGGCACTTGAAGGATATGGCGCGGCGCATACACTTCAGGAAATGCTCACCATAAAATCGGACGACGTTATGGGACGTTCCGCCGCATTCGAATCAATCATTCGCGGACAGGAAATAAAGAAACCGAACCTTCCCGCCTCGTTCAATGTGTTGCTTGCGGAATTAAAATCACTCGGGTTGAACGTATCATATGATTACGAAGAAACAAGGGACGAAGACATCAATGGAGAAAAAATTGATGAAGAATAATTAAACGCACTATGAATAAAAACATGGATTTAAAATCAATGCTCATCAAAGTCGCCAGTCCCGATGAAATATTGAAGTGGTCTCACGGGGAAGTGCTGAAACCGGAGACACTGAATTATCGCACGCAACGTCCGGAAAAAGACGGATTATTTTCGGAACGCATATTCGGTCCCACGAAAGACTATGAATGTTACTGCGGAAAATATAAAAAGATACGCTATAAGGGAATCGTCTGTGAAAAGTGCGGTGTTGAAGTGACTCGCGCGGTGGTGCGCCGCGAGCGTATGGGACACATCACGCTTGCGACTCCCGTGGCACATATATGGTTTTTGAGAAATGTTCCATCGAAACTCGGACTTGTTCTGAATATTCCCGTATCGAAACTCGAAAAGGTGGTCTATTACGCCGCGTTCGTCGTGACGACGGTTGACGAAGAGAGCAGGCGGCGTGCGCTCGATTCACTTGAACGCGATTTTAAATCATTGAAGAATGACAAGTCATTCACGAAAGAAGAATTGAAAGAAACGAAAGACAACATGAAAGATATTCTTTCGGTGTTGCAGCCGGGACTCATTCTCACCGAGTCGGAATATTATTCGCTTGCGGAACGTTTCGGTGACGTGTTCGAAGCTGACCGTGGCGCGGGAGCGGTGCGAAAAATTCTCGAACAGGTTGATCTGAAACATCTCGTTTCCGAGCTTAAAAAAGAACTGAAAATAGTGAAGGATGTGAACCGTCAGAAGCGCATTCTTCGGAGACTTCACATCGCAAAATGGATGATCAAGGCGGGTATTCGGCCGGAATGGATGGTGATCACCGTGCTCCCCGTGCTTCCTCCGGAATTACGTCCAATGGTGGCACTTGATGGGGGAAGATACGCGACCGCGGATTTGAACGATCTGTATCGTCGCGTTATCAATCGCAACAACCGTTTGAAGAAACTTATCGATCTGAAATCGCCGGAAGTCATCATTACGAACGAGAAGCGTATGCTTCAGGAAGCGGTTGATGCGCTCATCGACAACACCGCGCGTGGCGGAACACAACTACTTTCATCGCGTCGTCGTCCGCTTCGGTCTCTCGCGGATCTTTTGAAAGGAAAACAGGGTCGGTTCAGACAGAACCTTCTCGGAAAGCGTGTGGACTATTCCGGACGCTCCGTGATCGTCGTGGGTCCTGACCTGAAACTCGACGAATGCGGATTACCGAAGAATCTTGCGCTCGAACTTTTCAAGCATTTTGTCATCAACAAGATCATCGAGCGGGGATTGGCATACAACATAAAACAGGCAAACCGCTTTATCGAGCAGCGTTCTCCCGAAGTGTGGGGAATTCTCGAGGAAGTTATAAAAAACAAAAAAGTGCTTTTGAACCGCGCACCGACACTGCACCGCTTGGGTATCCAGGCGTTCAAACCGCTTCTTATCGAAGATCTTTGTATCCGTATCCCGCCACTCGTTTGTGAAGCGTTCAACGCCGACTTCGACGGTGACCAGATGGCAGTCCACCTTCCGCTTACCGCGGAGGCACAATACGAGGCGCATGAGCTTATGAATGCGGGACGGAATCTTCTGAAGCCAGCAAACGGAGATCCTATCACGCGTCCGACACAGGATATTGTTCTTGGGGCATACTTCCTTACGCGGGAGAAGCCGGGAGCGAAGGGAGAGGGAAAAGCAATTTCCAATTTTTCGGAAGCGATGCTCGCGTATGAAAACGGCGTTATAGAGATTCAGACGAAGATCCGGGTACGGTGGAGGAATAATTTTATAGAGACCACTTATGGACGGATGATATTCAACAATATTCTTCCGGAGGATTTTCCGATGTTGAACGAAACATTGACGAAGAAGACACTTTCGAAACTTATACGACAGCTCATCGAACGGTATGGAGTCGAGCAGGCACAAAAGCATCTTGATGACATAAAGAATCTCGGATTCAGTTATGCTACCCTTTCAAGCGTCACATGGGGAATGGGTGACACCGTGATTCCGAAAGAGAAGGGAGAATTCGTGAAAGAAGGAACGCAACGCGTGGAAGTGGTTGAATCGCAATTCGAGGACGGACTTCTTACCGAAAAAGAGCGCCGCGAAAAGATCGTGCAGGTATGGACCGAGGTGAGGGAGAAAATCGCAAAAGTCATTCCACATACGCTTCCGTCGACAAATTCTATCTATTCAATATTCGATTCGGGATCTCGAGGAAGTTGGGCACAGCCCATCCAGATGATGGGAATGAAGGGTCTCGTGATGGATGCGAGCGGACAAACAATCGAACTTCCCGTGAAGTCGTCGTATAAAGAGGGACTTGGTGTATTGGAATATTTCATTTCAACACACGGGGCGCGTAAGGGATCGACCGACACCGCACTTAAGACGGCATCCGCGGGATATCTTACGCGACGTCTCGTTGACGTGGCGCAGGACCTCATTATTCGCGAGGAGGATTGCGGCACGGAAAACGGCATCGATGTATTGAGAAGCGAGGGTGATAAATTCGGATATAAATTCGGGGACCGCATTTTCGGTCGTGTGAGCGCACTTGATGTGCGCGTCGACAGAAAACTTCTTGTACGCGCGGGAGAGATAATCACGCGAGACATCGCACGGACACTACAGGATTCGAAACTGGAAAGCATAAAGGTGAGATCACCAATTTCCTGCCGCGCGCTCGAAGGTATTTGTGCGACCTGTTTCGGACTCGATCTTTCGAAGAACGAGAAGGTCCGTATCGGTGAGGCGGTGGGTATTGTCGCGGCACAGTCAATCGGAGAACCGGGAACACAGCTTACCATGAGAACATTCCACATCGGAGGTGTTGCCGGATTCGATATCACGTACGGGTTGCCGCGCGTCGAAGAAATTTTCGAGGCGCGTCCGCCGAAAGGAAAGGCGGTGCTCGCGAAAGAGGATGGAGTTGTTGAATTTATAAAAGAGAAGGGACTGACAAAGATCATAGAGGTGAAGGGAGCGAAGAAAACAACCTCCAAAAAAGCGAGAGCGGGAATCACGGAATATGTGGTGCCGCTCAATGCAAATCTTTTTGTGAAGGAGGGGGACCGCGTGAAGAAAGGAGATCAGTTGTCCGAAGGACCGCTCGATTTGCGTGAACTTCTCGCGTATCGCGGGCTTGACCAAGCACAGCGATATATCGTGAATGAGGTGCAGAGGATCTACGTACCTGAAGGCGCGACGATCAACGATAAATACATAGAAATTATCGTTCGCCAGATATTCTCGCGTGTTGTAGTGAAGGATCCGGGAGATACCGACTTTATGACGGACGACATTGTCGACAAACAGCGATTTTTGAAAGCGAACAAAGAGATGAAACGTCTCAAGAAAAATCCGGCGAAAGCGGTTATCCGCGTGCTTGGTATCACGCGCGTGGCGCTCACATCGGACAGTTTCCTTTCCGCGGCGTCATTTCAGGAAACAAGCAGGGTGCTTGTGAACGCGGCCGTTGAAGGAAAGACCGATAAGCTTGCGGGACTCAAAGAAAACGTTATTATCGGAAAACTTATTCCTGCGGGAACCGGAATTACGAAGATTGAAGAAAGTTTACTTGAGGGATACAGGATAATTCCCGATGAAAAACCGGTCGAGGAACAGCCGATGGAATCGTCGGAAGAACAACCAAAGGAATCGAAGGAATAGTTTGTGTCGGGGTTGACCCCGCACCGCATAACTGCTATCTTTTGAAGTGCTTATGGAGGAGATAATAAATACCGAAGAAAATAAAACCCTGTACGAAATTTCGTTCGTTCAGGAGACGGAAAACGAGAGTCTTCCGAAGAAGATGATCGAAAAACATGGAGGTCAGATAGTTGAAGACCGGCCGCTCGTGAAGATCCGTTTTGCGTATCCGATAAAGAAACAAACACAGGGATTTTTCGGAGTGGTGCGGTTTTGTGTCGATCCCTTGAAAGTGGGATTGATCGACGCGGATCTTAAGTTTGAAAAGGAGATATTCCGCGCCATGATTGTGCAATTTTCCGAAAAAGAAAAGAACGAGGAAGCGGCGGCACTCGAAAATCAGGATGGCCGTTTGCGCCGCGGAAAATTCGTGAGAACCGAGCGAAAACCGGGATACGAACCCGCGCTCTCAAATGAGGCACTTGAGAAAAAGATAGAGGAAATATTACAATAATGGTATGAACTTCAACAAAGCATTCATTCTCGGAAATCTTACTCGCGATCCGGAATTGCGCCAGACGCCTTCGGGACAGTCGGTTGCCACATTTGGTGTCGCGACAAATTCTTTTTTTACCGATCGTGCAGGACAGCGTCAGCAAAAAGCGGAATTTCACAATGTTGTCGTGTGGGGAAAACAGGCGGAAGTAGCAAGTAAGTTTTTGAAGAAGGGTGGATCGGTATTCATTGAGGGAAGATTGCAGACTCGTTCATGGCAGGATAATCAGGGGCAGACACGGCGCGTGACCGAGATCATCTGCGAGCGCATGCAGCTTGGTCCGAGGAGCGGTGGGACTTCGGCTAGTGACGGAGGAGGATTTCGTCAGGAGAGTCCGTCGCACGAAGGAATAGATTTTGAACCGAAAGAGGATACGCTTCCGGAAATAGATATCGAGGATGAAATAAAGGCGGAAGACATTCCATTTTAATTTTTATGAAACAGTGTTTTTTTTGTTCCCAGAATGTGAAGGAAATTGATTACAAGAGCACAGAGATGATCCGACGGTTCGTTTCGAGCCAGGCAAAGATAATCGATCCACGGCATACCGGCGTATGTGCGAAACATCAGCGTAAGCTTTCGCATGCGATAAAGCGCGCCCGTGTCATGGGACTTCTTCCGTTCGTGCGCCAATAGACAGCGGCCATTTCGTTTTTTTCTTATACATGTCGTTCGATACTTTTCTTTTCACGACAGTTCATACCCTTGCGGGAACATCGGGATTTCTCGATGTACTTTTTGTATTTCTCGCAAAGTATCTTGCGGTCATTCTTTTCGTCGTTGCGTGTATTTTCATTTTCAGACAGAAAAAACTGAAGAATCGGCTCTATGTCCTTTCTTTCATCTCTCTTACTGCGCTTATGTCACGGGGATTTTTTACGGAAGTGATCCGGTTTTTTTACGATCGTCCGCGTCCATCGGTTGTGCTGGCGTTTACTCCATTTTTTAATGAGACGACATCTTCGTTTCCTTCCGGGCACGCGGCATTCCTCTTTGCGCTTGCGTGTGCCGTATGGTATTTCAACAGAAAGTGGGGCACGTGGCTTTTTGCCGGTGCGTGTATAAACGGTATCGCACGCGTTGTTGCGGGAATGCATTGGCCGACCGATATCTTGGGAGGTATTTTTGTCTCTATAATTTCCGTTTTTATCGTGCATATGCTTATCTCTTCGTACGCGCCGCTCGCAACGAAGAAGCCGGAACTTGAGAAAGAGGGGTAGTTACTGATAAAATAAAGGGGCATTCATACAATGAAAACTATGCCTCTCTGGATTATTTTTGCGATTCTTTCCGCCGTATGCGCGGCGCTTGTTGCGATATTTGGAAAAATAGGCATTCAGAATGTCGATACGACACTTGCGACATCGGTCCGTGCGGTCATCATGGCGGGATTTCTCGTGTGCGTTTCTCTGGTGCTTGGAAAGGCGGGACTTCTTTCGACCATAGAAAGCAAGCCGCTTCTTTTTATCGCGCTTTCCGGAATAGCCGGAGCGCTCTCCTGGCTTTTTTATTTCTTTGCGTTAAAAAACGGTCCCGCATCGAGTGTTGCCGCGCTTGATCGGTTGAGTGTCGTCTTCGTGCTTGTGTTCGCGCTTCTTTTCCTGGGGGAACATTTTTCATGGAAGTCGGGCATCGGCGCTTTTCTTATCACCATCGGCGCGATACTTATGACGCTAAAATAGTATGGAACACATCGAAACAGCGGTGTTTTCCGTCGGAGAATTTCTCGATTATATAAACGAGATATTTTCCGCGCGCACCTATACAATTGAGGGAGAGATAAGCGAATTCAGGCCGCATCCGACGGGTGCTTATTTTTCCTTAAAGGACAAGGAGGGGGAAGGAATATTGAATTGTTACATGAATCCTTTCACATACCGCTCTCTCGGGGTGACGCTTGAAGACGGGATGCTTGTGAAAGCACACGGTACTCCAAAAATATACAAACCGAAAGGGAGGTTCAGCTTTGTTGCGGATTCGATAGAACTTTCCGGAGAGGGAACGATCCGTAAAGCCTACGAGGCATTGAAGAAGAAACTTGAAGAAGAAGGTTTATTTTCCCGCAAACGGGAAATTCCCGAATTCATATCGCGTGTCGGTATTATCACTTCAAAAACTGGAGCGGTCATCGACGACTTCAGGAAAAATCTGAAGTCGCGGGGATTCGAGCTTTTTCTTTATGATGTGCGTGTCGAGGGAGCGCAGGCGCATAAGCACATCGCTGGTGCGATCCGCTGGTTCAATGGACACGCGCCGGAGTGTGATGTGTTGGTGCTTATCCGTGGAGGGGGGAGTCTTGAAGATCTTCAGCCCTTCAACAACGAACTCGTCGCGCGGGAAATATTTTCTTCACGTATTCCGGTCATTGCGGGTATCGGACACGATCGGGATGTTCCGATCGCAAGCATGACAAGTGACTACATGACGTCAACACCGTCTTTTGCCGCAACACTCGTAAACGAATCGTGGAAAAGACTTTTTGAGACAGTGCCCGTTGCCGAACGGAGGATCGTCGACGGATGCGATGATATCGTATACGCAGTGAATACGGCGATAGGCGCCGCCGCGGAGAAGTTCATCTCGGGAATACGATATATACGCACGCAGACGCGCGCATACACCCAGACGATACTTCGTGCGTTTTCGGACACGCTCGAAAAAACAAAAACAGTTATCACGAACGCCGAAAAGATAGTTGTTCTTATGAATCCCGAGAGGAATTTGAAGCTGGGGTATAGTATCATTTATAACGGAGATGGGAGGGTGCTGAAAAGCATACGGGAAATAAAGAAGGATGACACGATAACCGCATCGGTTGCGGACGGGTCGTTTAAAGCCCGCGTGGAAACAATATAACGTCGCTAATAAAAAAAATAACATATGGAACAAAAGACAAAAAAGCAAAAATCGGATATCGGCGCGAAGCTCGATAAGCTTGCCGAGATCGTCGCCTGGTTCGACGAGCAGAAGGAAGTCGATGTGGAACGAGGGCTCGAAAAAGCGCGCGAAGGAGCGGTGCTTATCAAGGAGTTGAAGGAAAAAATGAAGGATGTTGAGAATGAATTCAGAGAAATAAAGAAAGATCTTCAAAGTGTGGACGAGGAATAGTCGGTGTGATATATTCCTTGTAGGCCGAATGGTCGGTTCGGCAGTTTTTCAAATATATCATGGCAAAAATAACGATTTACACGACGCCATCATGTGTGTACTGCAAAATGGCAAAGGCGTATTTTGCGGAAAACAAAGTTGCGTATACCGAACGCGATGTAATGCAGGATGTGGCAGCGCAGCATGAGATGATCGAAAAGACGGGACAGCTTGGCGTTCCGGTCATCGACATCGATGGAACAATGGTTGTGGGCTTCGATAAGCCGAAGATAAAATCTCTCCTTGGATTGTAGGAAGGTGAAGGAAAGGCACTCAGAATAAATAATAACAAGGAGTTCTCATTTATTTTTCGCTAGCCAATGTAGCTCAGCTGGTAGAGCAACGCTTTCGTAAAGCGTGGGTCGTCGGTTCGAATCCGACCATTGGCTCAAAAAAATTCCGCGAAAGCGGAATTTTGTTCAACTTCCGACCATTGGTTCCAAAAACATCCCGAAAGGGATGTTTTCATATTGTCGGATTCGAACGGGAGTGGGTGATAGGGATTTTTTTGTGTTAAAATTCGTTTATGGAAGCGGAGAAAAGAAACTGTAAAAATTGCCACAGCGAGTTTATTGTTGAACCGGAAGACCTCGGTTTTTACGAGAAGATCGATGTGCTGCCGCCCGCCCAATGCCCCGAGTGCAGGAGACAACGTCGTCTTTCATGGAGGAATGATTTTGTTTTTTATAACAGAACATGCGATTTGTGCAAAAGAAACATAATCTCGTTATACAGCTCGGACAATCCACAGATTATTTATTGCAATAAATGTTGGTGGTCGGATATGTGGGATCCCAAATCGTTCGGAGTTGATTTTGATTTCTCGAAACCGTTTTTTGAGCAATTTATTTCCTTGCGTAAAAGGGTTCCCGCACTTGCTTTGGTGAATGATAATGGGATTGGAAGTGAAAATTGTGATTATGTTCAGAATGTCCAATACAGCAAGAACTGTTATATGGCGATGGTATCTTGGAAGCTCGAAAATTGCATGTACTTTTGTTACGGTGCCGAGGCAAAAGATGCTGTTGATTCTATGGGAATATTCAGCACGAGTGAGGGGATATATGAGACTTTATACAGTGAAAAGTGTTTCGGATGTAAATATATTCAGAATTCTTCGGAACTTTTGGATTGCTCGTTTTGTCTTGATTGCTATGGATGCGAACATTGTTTTCAATGCGTCGGATTGAGAAATAAGAAGTATTTTTTTCAGAACAAACAGTACACGCGAGAAGAATATGAAAAAATAATTTTTGATTACAGACTTTCCTCGTATTCGGGAGTTACGCGCGCACTAAATGAATTTGAAAAATTTCTCGATATGTCTCCGAGAAAGTTTTCTTATTTGAAAAATTGTATCAATTCTACAGGGAACAATCTCACAAACAGTAAGAACGCAAAGAATGTCTTTCATGTCAGAAAGGCAGAAGACTGCAAATTTATGGAAAATGGAGATACGGAAAAAGGAAGTTATGATCTTTGTGTTGGGGGTGAATTGGAAGAGTGTTATGAGGGGCTGACCCCCGATCATTCGCATCGCGCGTTATTTACGAGTTATGTGTGGAAGAGTACGGACGTCTTATATTCTGATTTTTGCCAGTCCTCAAAAGACTGTTTCGGGTGTGTCGGTATGAAATTCGGTGAGTACGCGGTGCTTAACAAAACATATTCAAAAGATGAGTATATTCTTCTGAAAAAAAAGATAATAGAACATATGAAAAAAACGGGGGAGTGGGGAGAGTTTTTTCCCATGGAATATTCTCCGTTTGCATATAATGAATCAATGGCAATGCTATCTTTTCCACTCTCTAAAGACGATGTTCTTGAAAGGGGACTTGAGTGGCGCGATTCTTTACAATTTACATCGGGAAAAACAACACAGAGAGATATTCCGGATGATATACACGATGTTTCCGATTCAATCACAAGCGATATATTGGAATGTACATTATGTGGGCGCAACTATAAGGTAGTTCCCGACGAGCTCATTTTTTATAAGAAGTGGCAGATTCCGATCCCTAGAAAGTGTTTTTTCTGCCGTGTTTCGAGGAGGTTCAAACTTCGTGGACCGTCGCGTTTATGGACTCGCCGTTGCATGTGTGAAAAATCGACGCACAAACACGAAGGGAAGTGCATGAATACATTCGAGACGAGTTATGCGCCTGAGAGACCAGAGATTGTGTACTGCGAGTCGTGTTATAATGCGGAGGTTGTGTGAGTTGAAAGTTTTTAAAGTTATAAGATATGGATTCGAAAAAATATAATGGAATATATCTTTCGGTGCTTGCGGGAGCGGGCGGAGATGATGCCAAAGATTGGGCCGATATGCTTTTTCGCATGTATGTACGGTATGCCGATCGCAAGGGATGGAAGACGACGGTCGTCGATGACCGCATACTTCACATAAAGGGAGAGGGGGTGTACGATATTTTAAAATCGGAAAATGGGGTACATCGGCTTGTCCGCATTTCTCCGTTCGACGCGAAAAAACTTCGTCATACATCATTCGCGCTTGTCGAAATTATTCCGGCAATTCCCACGCCGGAACTTTCGTCGGTGCGGATTCCGGAGAAGGACCTGAAAGTTGAATTTTTCCGTTCATCGGGTCCGGGAGGGCAAAACGTGAATAAGGTTGAGACCGCGGTGCGTATCGTGCATCTTCCGACGGGAATCGTAGCATCATCGCAGAGCGAACGCGCGCAAAGCGCGAATCGCGACCGGGCGCTCGAGATAGTGAAAATAAAGATACTTGAATTGATGAAAGAGAAGCGCGAGACGGCTGTGGAAAACTTACGGGTGAAAGTGAAACCGGAATGGGGACACGAAATACGATCATATGTATTACATCCGTATAAACAGGTGAAAGACCATCGTACGGGAGAGAAAAATTCGCGCGTGGAAGAAGTATTGGAAGGAAATCTCGATTTGATACTCAAAACGGGGTAGGGTAGAATAAATACAACAACTAATTTTTAGGAGAGAGTTATGATCATTTTTCAAAACGTAACGAAGACGTATAACCACGGTGCTGTCGCGCTCGACAAGGCAAGTTTTAAAATACAGCCGAATGAGTTCGTTTCACTCGTGGGACGTTCCGGTGCGGGAAAATCGACCATCATCAAGCTCCTTATCGGGGAGGAAAAACCGACGAAGGGACAGATCTTTTTCGGATCATACGAGGTGAATAAACTAAAAGCGAAGGAAATGCCGGAATTTCGCCGCCACATCGGGGTTATCTTCCAGGATTTCCGTCTTTTGCTGAAAAAAACGGCGTTTGAGAATGTCGCGTTCGCGCTTGAAGTGGAAGGACGCCCACAGCGGGAAATCAACGATCTTGTGCCGCAAGTGCTTGAAATGGTGGGATTGAAAGATAAGGCATTCAATTTTCCGGCGGAACTTTCCGGAGGAGAGAAACAACGTGTTGCGATCGCTCGTGCGATGATCAATCGTCCGGACGTGCTTATTGCGGATGAACCGACGGGAAATCTTGATCCGTTCAACACGTGGGAGGTTATAAAACTGCTTACAAAGATTAACGAGCTCGGAAGTACGGTGCTTCTTGCGACGCACGATAAGGAGATAATCAACACGCTTGGACAACGGGTCATCACGCTCGAGAACGGAAAAATAATAAAGGACGAAGCAAATGGTCGTTTCATTATAGGATAATTTATTTTTATGATCGTAAAACTTTCTCGCATTATAAAATATGGAATAAACGGATTTCTCAGAAATGGATGGCTTTCGATATCCACCATCGGGATTATGGTGCTCGCATCCGTTGTCTTTGAGGGACTCATTCTTTTTAACGTGGTCTCGAAGGGGGCGGTCTCTTCTCTTCAGGAGAAAATAGATATCAGTGTGTATTTCAAAAGTAATGTTCCCGAGGATTCGATTTTGAACATAAAGAAGTCGCTCGAGGCGCTTGTGGAAGTGAAGGAGGTACAATATGTGTCGCGCGACGAGGCACTTGTGGAATTTAAGAAAGCTCACGAAGCCGATCAGGTGATCACGCAGACGCTTGATCAGTTGGAAGAGAATCCATTACTTGCTTCGATAAATGTAAAAGCGCAGGATCCGCGGCATTACGGAACGATCGCGGAATATCTCGAGAAACCGGTATATAAGGATCTGATAGAAAAAGTGACATACGCGCAAAATCATGTGGTGATCGACCGCCTCATTTCGCTTGTCGATACCATAAAGAATTCGGGCGCGATACTTACAGTATTCCTCACATTCCTCGCGATTATGATCACATTCAACACCATTCGTCTCGCTATTTTTTCTTCAAGCGACCAGATAGGCATCATGCGGCTTGTCGGCGCCTCGAATAATTTCATCAGAGGTCCATTCATCATCGAGGGAATCCTCGACGGTATTATTGCCGCAATAGTGAGTTTCGCGATCCTTATTCCGGCAATAAATTTCTCCTCTCCATATATCGTGAAATTCATTCCGGAAATAAATCTCCAGGTATATTTCAACGAGAATTTGATTCGACTCTTTTCGTATCAACTTCTTTTCGGTGTCGGGCTCGGTATTATTTCCAGTTTCATCGCAATCCGGCGATATCTTCATGTATAATATTTTGACTCTTTGTTTTTTCGGCGCTAGAATGACTTCTAGTTTTGTTAACTAGCGGAGAAGTGTATATGCACGCACACGATCACGACGATGCCGCATTGGATGTATGTAGGTGCGAGTGTCATACCAAAAAAGGAAAAAAACATCTATTTCCGTGTTGTAGCAGATGTAAATTTTGCAGGCGACGCATTCAGGGAAATCTGGAAGCGCATATGAAACGATGTCCGAAAAATCCGGAGGGGGTAGGGTGATAACTTTTGAGAGTGTCGTATTTTAAAAAAAGTAAATCCGCATGAAAAATGCGGATTTTTTATATAAACATTTTAAGCTTCCTATCCCATTCGTCCCGTGCGGTAATCCAACGAAGTTCAAACGGAAGGTGTTCCTTGGCGTATGTGGTGATATTCCTAATTGGTTCGATATTGTTTAGAAACGCGCCTCCAGCATCCCCGATAATAATATCAAATCCAAAAAGGATTCGAGGGGCCATTTTATTTCTTACATATCTAGCTCCCATTCCTTTTCCTATAAGGTATTTCTTGTGGATATGATTCAGATTTTTATTGAATTTTTGAAGTATCAGGAAAAATTTTCTACCACTGTTTCTTTTTATAAATTCCGAGGATTTTACTACGTCATAAGCAAGTAGAAAGTATCCTTGCTCTTCAATCAATTTTTGTGCTTGCCGTTCGAGCCAGCCGGGAGGGGTATTTGTTTTGATTTTCATCTATACTCCAAATTTAATATTCTGTAATTAGCATAATCCTTATTTTTTTTCTATTCAATGGGTTTATTTGTCATGTTGTTATATATAGAAAAAGAATCGATTATGGTGTAAATTGTTAACGTAGTGAAGACGGGCTGTATCCCGCTTTGGGATACCATCCCTCATTCGAAGAAAATATAAAAATAAATATTCATATTTTCTTCTCATTTCGGGCTGTAGTATACCGGCAGTACGCATGCATGGGGTGCATGTAGACCGGGTTCAATTCCCGGCAGCCCGACAAAAGAAACAATCTATACGAATTATGTGCCTACATAGACAAATGGCGTTCTTAATGTTATTCTCGTTTCCAGTATTTCACATATGGAGGATTAAATTATGGCAAAGGATCAGAACGGACTTATTGCAGTGGATCTTCGTGGACACAAGACACAGGACGATTTCGAATATAGTGAGGATTTCGGTCTTGCTACCCTTGTTACAAACGAAGCCGGTGATATAAATTTTGTAAAAATAAGTCTTGAAGAAAAGAAATTTCCCGAAATAGGGACCGACAAGGGATGTTCCTGTTTTACGGGACAACCAGAACAATGATAATGATTAATTAAAAAACCGCATTTCTGCGGTTTTTTAATTGGCGACATAGAGTGAGAGAAATGAGAAACAAAGAGAAGTTCCTCATTTCCGAACCGAGGAGCCAACAAAGGGTTTTGTACCCTTTATTTCGTTTTCGAAAGAGTTCGTATACACCGCGTGCAAAGCAGGACCCGCTTTCCCGGAGTGTAGAGCGTTGACCATTGGAGGTTCGCTTTTTTCTTGCCTACATTCGTCTGATTGTAGTGTCCGCGCAAGAGCTTTCTCGTCCCTCCTTTTTTATATGTTTTCTCGCATTTTTCGCACTGTCTCATAACAGAAATGAGTGTATCAGAGGCATCCCGCCTCGTCAATTATTATTTTATCCGACCGCCGTTTCTTCGTATGTTTTTTTGAGGAAGTCGAATTCATAGAATTTCATGGTTTCTCCCGTGCCAATCTGGAGTATTATCGTGTTCCTTCCCGAAAGTCCTTTGAAATTCAGCGTGCCGGACGATACGCTTTTCGGGGGAATCGAATCGAATTTTCCGACAACGTCCGATGCCGCCTGATTATTTCCGTCGAGGTTCAGTATCTGAATGACCGATTTCGGATCGAAGGCGGCATAACTTGATGCTTTGTTTGTGAATGCCCGCATATTCACTGCCACAGTGCCATCCGTATATTTAATGACGCTTTCCACGGTTACGGTTAGGGTTGTCTGGGGAAGGAGTGTTGTGGTCGATGATGCTTCAAACATGATTGCAGTAGAGATCTCCGTTCCCGCGTCTTCTTTCGGCGTGGGGGCGGGATTTTTCGTTTCAACGGACGGAGTTGACGTTGTTCCCGCGGTGTCCGTACTCGAGGCAGTGTCGTTTTTTCCATTATTTTGTTCTTTGAAATAGATCGCGAGTTTCAGATTTTCCACATCTCCGCGGAGCGTCCCTATGGAATTGAAAAGGAGAAAAAATCCCGCGAGGACGAATATCATAATCACGGCAATCGCAATATATATGGTTTTTATTTCTTTCATTGTGTTCATTATATCACTTTCATTTATCCCGAGTGTGTCCCGTAGTAGAAATTCGATATGGAATTTTTTGTCGATATTTTTACAATCCAATTTTCACTACGGGATATGGTATCATGATGTGTATGGATTCTTCGATGGTTATCGTCATATATCAGATCGTCGTTCTTGTTTTTTCGGTCATTATCCATGAAATTTCGCATGGATTTGTCGCCGAAGAGTTGGGGGACGATACCGCGCGGCGTGCCGGGAGGCTTACGCTGAATCCCATTCCACACATCGACCCGTTCGGATCGATTCTTCTTCCTCTTATACTTTCTCTTTTTCCGGGTGGAATCGTTCTCGGGTGGGCAAAGCCGGTACCTTTCAATCCGCTCCATTTCAAAAATATAAGAAGGGGGAGTATGCTCGTCGCGCTCGCCGGTCCGGTAAGCAACCTCTTGCTTGCGGGAATATTCGCGCTTATTGCGAGGGGTATCCTTTTTTTCGGACTCCTGGACCTTTTGTTCGTTATCCCGTTCTTGAAGGTCATTATCGTGTTGAATATAGTGCTTGCCGTTTTTAATCTTGTGCCTAT
>JAJZPU010000016.1:426-15847 GCA_021811055.1 bacterium | reverse complement strand
CGGTGTTGAGTTTCCTTAAAACGCTTAAAATAAGAAAAACAATTTTGAAGATAAACACAAATGGCTGTCGGACATGCAGAGGCGCATACCGGGAAAAAATACGGTCTTTCTATGGAAAGGAGAAGCAGAACCTTTGCAAACAGTGTCTTCGTTCGGGTGATTATGTTTCTTTTCTTGCGTGTGCCGAGGAGAAGTGTGCCGGCGTTCGGCAACAGGCGCCCCTGGTGCTCGATTATCTCTGTCAGAACTGCAATAACCACTTCAAGACCCTTCTCGAACTTCTTGAGGAAGAGGGAATTTTATACGAACTCGATCCGCACCTTATTCGCGAAGGAGACGTATGGAATCGTCTCGTGTTTTCGGTGCACGCACCAACGGGACAACTGCTTGCTATGGGTGGGCGATTCGATTATCTTTTTGAAACAGTCGGAGGACGGCAAGTGCCCGCAGTGGGGAATGTCATCTTCCTCGACCGCGTCGTGGAGTTTTTGAAAACACTATCCGGTGAGCGAAAAGAAAAACCGAAAATATTTTTTATCGCCATCGGTGATCACGCGAAAAAGGCGAGTGTACGACTTATCGGAATGCTCAGGGATGCGGGAGTGGTGTCCATCGAAACACTCGGAAAGAAATCTCTGAAAATGCAGATGAAGAGCGCGGAACGAATGAAGGTACCGCTTACGTTGCTTCTTGGGCAAAAGGAGGCGTTTGACGGAACGGTGATTATACGCGACATGCGTACGAGCGCGCAGGAGACGGTAGTTGCGGAACATATGGTAGAGGTGGTAAAAAAGAAGCTGAAGGAAGAATAATCGCAATGGATTGTATATTCTGTAAAATAGCGCATAAAGAGATTCCGTCCCATCTTATATATGAAGATGTGAGTGCGGTAGGGATTCTCGATATCCATCCGCGGACACCGGGACACGTGCTTGTGCTTCCGAAGGCGCACGTGGTATCCATTAAGGAGGTTCCTTCGGAGAGTGTGGGAGATATATTTCTTGCGGTGAAAAACATTACCACGCTCCTTGAAGAAAAATTGAAACCGGACGGGTTCACTATCGGGATCAATCACGGAGAAATTGCGGGTCAGGAAGTGCCACATCTCCATGTTCATATCATGCCGCGGTGGCGTGACGACGGGGGAGGGTGTATCCAAAGCATTGTGCAGTATCAAAAAGAATCAGTCGAAGAAATAAAGAAAAAAATACTTTCATAACACATCTATGATAGAAGCAAAGAAAAAAGAAGGGGAAAGCGTTGGTTCGTTTCTTTTCCGTTTTAATAAAAAAGTGAAGCACAGCGGCATCATGAAGGAGATGAAAAAAAGGCGTTTTACAAGCCGGGCGGTGAACCGCAACAAGCGCCGTTCCGCGGCGTTGTATCGCATCGGAAAAAAGGAAGAATTGAAACGCGTACGGAAATATGGAAACAATGCAACCTCTGGAAAAAAGAATTCATAACGATTGTGAGCTCGCGCTTAGAAACAAAGACCAATCCACACTCACCACGGTGCGCATGCTTATCGCCGCACTCCAGACCCGGCAGATAGAGAAGCGGGGAAAGGGGGATGTGGCACCTTTGAGCGATGAAGAAACGCTCGACATCGTGATCCGTGAGGTGAAAAAAAGAAAGGAATCGGCACAGGCATTTCGGGCGGGCAAGAGAGAGGACCTTGCCGCAAAAGAAGAATCGGAAGTCCGTATTCTCGAGGCGTATCTTCCACCTCAGGCAAGCGAGGAAGAAATAGCGGCAGCAGTCAAAAAAGCAATCGCGGTCATCGCTCCATCGGGAAATAAGGATTTCGGGAAAGTGATGGGAGAAGCGATGAAATCACTGAAGGGTCGTACCGATGCGGCGACGGTTGGGGCAAAAATCAAGGAATTTCTCGCGCCAACCACATGATGCGTCTTTTGTCCCGTAATAATAACGTTGCGGTTGTGTGCGAATCGAAAAAATTCGCGCCCGCCGCGAAGAAAGTCGCGCGAGCACTTGATGCGGCGCTTTTTTTTGAGAAAAAAAGGAACATATCATGTACCGTACATCTTGTGCGCGACGCATCCATGCGCCGCATAAACAAGGAGAGTAGAAATAAAGATGCGGTAACGAACGTATTGAGTTTCGAGAGTGATCGCGGATTTCCCCATCCGGAAGCGCCGAAGAATACACTCTGGCATGGAGATATATTCCTCGCGCCCTATTTCATCACAAAAAAAGGAGAGGATATCGTTTTTCTCGCGCTCCACGGACTTTTACACCTTTTGGGATATACCCACGAAAAAAAGAATGATAGAATGGTGATGGAGGCGCGTGAAAAAGAGGTGCTCCTCTTTATTTCCCGCACATCGAAAAAGTAATTTTTACGAAGCGTATGTCAAACATTATCACCGGTCTCGATATAGGATCATCATATATAAAAGGAGTTGTTTCCGAAAAAAGAAAGAACGGACAGTTATCGGTGCTTGCCGTGGTGAAACATCCGTCTTCGGGATTTCACAAGGGGGTGCTCGTCGATCCGGAAGAAGCAACGCACGTACTTCGTGAATTAGTGCTCGACCTTCAGAACATTTCAAAAAAAGTAACACAGAATGTTTTTGTAAACGTAAACAGCGAACATATTCGCGTGCGGAATTCGCGCGGAATCGCCGCGGTCGCGCGGGCGGATCGGGAGATACAGCAGGACGACGTCGATCGTGTTATCCAGGCATCGCAAGCGGTGAAACTCCAGCCGAATTATATGGTCATCCATAATATTACGCGGGAGTTTTTTGTCGACGATGTGGGCGACATCCACGATCCCATCGGTATGACGGGGAACCGACTTGAAGTGAGTACGTTGATTGTTGAGGCGTTCGCTCCCCAGACGAATCTTCTTTTGAAGATATTGGGACATGTCGGAGTGCGTATCGGCGGTATTATTTTTAATCCGCTTGCAACCGCTCGCGCCGTTCTTTCGAAAAAACAAAGAGACCTCGGGGTATTGATGATCGATTTTGGATTCGACACCACTTCTTTCGTCGTGTATGAAGAAAATAAAGTATCATACGCCAAGAGTATTCCGGTCGGCATGCGTCACGTTACAAACGATATTGCGATGGGGCTTCGGATCTCGTTTGATTCCGCGGAAAAAATGAAACTCACCTACGGATATGCGCTTTCGAAAGAGGTGGGAAGAAAAGACGTGATATCGCTTTCCGAATTCGATCCCGCGAACAAGGGTGAGGTGTCGAAGCGTTTTCTTGCGGAGATAATAGAGGTGCGGCTTGCGGAAATACTCGAGCTTGTAAATAATGAGTTGAAAGTTCTTGGGCGAAGTATGCAGTTGCCAGCGGGGGTGGTGATCACGGGTGGCGGGTCAAAGCTTCCCGGAATTACGGATCTCGTGCGGCAGGAACTCAAGTTTCATACGCAGATAGGATTTCCCGATCTGAATGCGTTCGAGATCATGAATCCGACGCATAAAGAATTGCTTGACGATCCTGAATTTGCGACGGCACTCGGTCTTGTGGCTGTGGGAGATTCCGGAGGAGATGGAACATTATCCGGGTTCGGGGGCGCTATAAAAGACTTTTTCAAAAACCTTATTCCATAAATACATATGAAAAAAAGAGAAAACAACAGAATACCGCGAAAGCCGTCAGTGCTTAAGGCCGCTCCTCGTGCACCCATTGCCCACGTGAAAGTGATCGGTATTGGTGGTGCGGGTGGAAAAATAATATCGCGCATGATGGAGGGGGATCGCATGCGCGGTGTCGAGTTTATTGCAATCAATACCGACGCACAGGACCTTGATCGTGTGATGGCGCACAAGAAGATATATATCGGCCGCGCACTCACAAAAGGACTTGGTGCGGGAATGAATCCGGAAATCGGAAAACAGGCGGCGGAAGAAAATCGTTCCGAGATAGGAGAGGCGCTTGAGGGGGCGGATGTGGTGTTCGTGACCGCGGGTATGGGTGGTGGCACGGGAACGCTTGGTTCTTCGGTAGTTGCTGAAATCGCAAAAGAGAAAGGAATACTTACCGTTGCGATGGTGACAAAGCCATTCGCGTTCGAAGGCGCACAGCGCGCATCGATCGCCCAGGACGGACTTCATCGCATCAAAGATAAAGTGGACTCGCTTATTATTATTCCGAATGATCGGATATTCAGCCTTATCGACAAAGAAACATCGATCGTAAAGGCGTTTGGATTTGTGGATGAAATATTGAAACAGGCGGTGCTCGCGGTGACCGAGCTCGTGAACGTTCCCGGAATCATTAACGTTGATTTTGCCGACGTAAAGGCGATATTGCGTGATGCGGGAACAACCCTTATCGGCATCGGTACGTCGTCGGGACAGGAACGCAGTGTAAAGGCAGTCAATGGTGCGATCCATTCACCCCTTGTTGAGGTATCAATCGATGGCGCGAAAGGGGTGCTTTTCACGGTTGCGGGAGGGAAGGATCTCAAGATGTCCGAAATCAACGACATTGCGAAAGCGGTGACATCGAATCTCGATCCGAATGCGAGAGTTATTTTCGGTGCATATTACGACAAAAGCATGAAAGATAAGAGTCTTAAGGTTACAGTGGTTGCGACGGGATTCAGCGGTGTTGTTTCCGTACCGCGGCTCACTCCGACGCTCTTTTTCTCGAACGGCGAGAAGGTTTCGGAAACTCCCGATATTCCTTCCAAAAAAGAAAAGCGCGAGGAGAAAATGGAGGAACGACAGCAGGCACAGAAAGAGAAAGAAAGAGAAAAAGAACCGAAAGCAACACTCGACGAAGATGAACCGTGGGAGATCCCCGCATTCCTGAGAAAAAAGAAGAAATAAGAATATATGAAAATACCCCGCATATCCATGCGGGGTATTTGTTGAAAAAACACGCGCATTTCGTTAGTATAAGTCTTGTTTGCCACCTTAGCTCAGCGGTAGAGCAACGCTTTTGTAAAGCGTGGGTCCTCGGTTCAAATCCGAGAGGTGGCTCTGGATTTGAACGGGGAAGGAAGTGATGGAAATTTTAAATTGCGGTCTAATATTTTTTACTGTAGTCTGAAAAACAATGCCAATGCGCGCTTCACTTGCATTGGCGGCACTCAGAATATGCCAATGTAGCTCAGCTGGTAGAGCAACTCCATGGTAAGGAGTAGGTCGTCGGTTCAAATCCGACCATTGGCTCCATATAAAAATTCCGACCCACATGTCGGACACCCTCGGTTTCCGACGAGCCTCCGCGTATGCGGAGGCTCTGCCTTCCAACACGGAGTTTTTATACCAATGACCGGATTTGAACAGGGAAGGGGGTTGGGGAAACGGAAGTTTCCCCAATGCGGAAGCATTGAAACCGCTGGGTTTCAAAAAATTCCACATGTGTGGAATTTTGTTCAACTTCCGACCATTGGCTCAACAAAAACATCCCTCACTGTATGTTTTCACAATATTAGATTTGATAGGGAATGGAATGGTGAGATTTTTAATTAGATTTGAACAGAATTTATTTATTTTCCAATTTTTCGGAAAGAACTTCCCCAGCTTCTTTCGGGAAGTTTGTTCCTACAAGAGTAAAGAATATAATCGAGAGAACAAAAAATATGTGATGAATTACTTCGAGTGTAACATAATCGTATACGAAAATACGGAGTATCTCTGTGGTAAACCCGAGAGTAAAAAATATACATCCTATTGTTGCGAGACCATAACTGCGTTTAAAGAAAGATCCAAGGAGTGAACGGCGTGCCCGTACGTTTATCACGATAAGTGTAATGCCTGTTATAATACCGATGATTGAAATAGCAAGAATACTATACATATTTTTTATTTTATTATAACACACTCTTTACTTTTTTCTTTGTGTGTCGTATTCTTGTACCGTACTACATAGTATCTATGGCACAAGGAAAATTCAGCGATAATCTTATAAAACTGCGGTGTGGCACCTGTAAGCGTTTGAATTACTACAAGCACAAGAATAGAAAGGCGGTTGACCGAAAAATAGAATTGAAAAAACATTGCGAGTGGTGCAGAAAGCACACCGTGCACAAGGAGGTGAGAAAGTAAAATTCCCCGTTCGGGGAATTTTTATATCTTTATTTTTTACCCGTAGTCAGCTAGAATTCGAATTATAAAGGGGGCATCGTTCAATGGTAGGACTACGGTCTCCAAAACCGTCAATCTGGGTTCAATTCCTAGTGCCCCCGCAGGAATATGCGATTTAATTCCATTTCCGGTCTTTTCCCTGTTGTCGCGGCACTTGTCGGAAATATAGTGGTCGCGGTGATAAAATTTGCCGCCGCGTTCGCCTCCGGGTCAAGCGCGATGTTTTCCGAGGCAATCCACAGCGTTGCCGACACGCTCAATCAATCGTTGCTTCTTCTCGGAATTAGGCGATCAATGAAAAAACCGGATTCCGATTTTGTTTATGGGTATGGGTATGAGCGTTTTTTTTGGGCACTTATTTCGGCATGCGGCATCTTTTTCATCGGAGCGGGTGTAACCGTATATAACGGAATTTCTTCCATTATAGAACCCCATGTAATGGAGTATCATCCATTCGTGTTTTTGGTGCTCGCACTTTCTTTTTGTATCGAATCCATTACATTCATTATTTCGTGGAGAGAGTTGCGGCGTCGCTTTCCGCAGTATTCTTTTTCAGAGCGTTTTAAATACGGAGATCCTTCAACGCTCGCTGTTTTTTTTGAGGACGGCATCGCGCTTCTCGGAGTGTGTATCGCATTTGTCGCGATCGGACTTTCCATTTATACCGGTAATCGTATATTTGATGCTGCAGGATCAATCCTTATCGGTATCGTCCTGGGAGTCGGCGCGATACTTCTCATTTCGAAGAATAAGAATTTTTTGATAGGACACGCGATTCCGGAAGATATAGAAGAAGAAATAATCGCGATGATTGAAGCCGATCCGGCGATCGAGCGCGTGCTTGATTTCAAATCAACGGTGCTTAATATCGGCGTTTTCCGCATAAAATGCGAGGTAGAGTTTAACGGGAATGCGCTCCTTAAGGAGATATCAAAATCGGTCCCCCTGAGAGATGCCTATGCGGATGTGCGCGAAGATTATGAAGAATTCAAAAAATTCTGCGTTGATTATGCCGATCGTATTCCGCGGCTTGTAGGAAGGCGGATAGACGATATTGAACGACGCATTGTAATGAAGCATCCGTCGGTACGCTATATCGACATAGAACTGAACTAATTTTCTTAGGAATGGTATAGTGAAGACAATGACCGATAAGATATACATCGCAATTCTTTCCGGAGGACCCTCATCCGAACACGAGGTGTCTTTGAAGAGCGGGGAGATGGTAAAAGAGGGGCTCGACAAGGAACGTTATGAACCGATTCCCGTCCGCATTCATAAGGACGGCACATGGGAACTTGAACCGAAGGACGTGCAGAAAAACGCCGCGGGGGTATTCGTGGCTATGCATGGCACCTACGGCGAAGACGGCACGGTGCAATCGATCCTCGAGGCGCAGGGAATTCCGTACACGGGGTCCGATTCGTTCGCAAGCGCGCTTGGCATGAATAAATTCATTTCGTTGCGATTGTTTCGGGACGGTGGACTTTCGGTGCCTGCGTCGATTCTTCTCACGCAAAGGGAATGGAAAAAGGACGCGGCGACGCTCGAAAGGCGCGTTGCACATCACATTGGATTTCCTCTTGTGATAAAACCGAATAATCAGGGATCGAGCGTGGGAGTGCATATCGTAAAGAGGAAGGAGGATCTTCGGGAGGCGTTTGCTCATACGCTCGGATTTTATCGCGAAGTGCTCGCGCAGGAATTCATCGAAGGAAGGGAATTTACTTGCGGAGTGCTCGATCACGGATGGTCCGGAAGCGCTTTCCCCCTTCTTCCCACGGAAATCGTGCCGCGCGTCAGTGATTTTTTCGATTACAAAGCAAAGTATGAAGAGGGGGGATCGCTTGAAATTACACCGCCGGAAAATCTTACGGCGCAGGAAATGAAAAAGGTACGGAATGCCGCACTGCACGCACATTTTCTCATTGGTGCGAGCGGATTTTCACGTACCGACATGATCATGGACAAGAAGGGAACGGTGTATGTACTCGAAATAAATACTATTCCCGGACTTACGAAAGAAAGTCTCATTCCCAAGGCGGCTGCCGCAAGCGGGATGTCGTTCTCCGATCTTCTTGATACGATCGTGCACGCGGGATTTACCCGATGGAGAAGGAAATAAACCTCTTTCGAGAAATATATGATTTTGCGGGTTGATTCTCTCGTTTTCCTGGGGTATACTCCCAAACGATGAAACGAAAAAATCTTTGGTGGCTCATTATCTCCGTATTTGTCGTCTCTACCGTCTCGGCGGTTTTTCTTTATGATCCGGTGTGGCGTTCCATATCGAGCGTGCGTCCATGGAGTTTGGGACTTGATCTTGCGGGAGGGAGTTATCTTGTATACGAGATTAATTTAAACGAGGTATCACAGGCGGATCACGATTCGGTGGTGAAGGGACTCCGCGATGTCATTGAGCGTCGTGTAAATCTTTTTGGCGTGAGCGAACCACGCGTGTATACGGAAGATGTTGCGGGGAAAAGCAGACTCGTCGTGGAACTTGCTGGTGTGAGCGACGTAAATCAGGCGATAAAAGAGATCGGAGAGACCCCGTTTCTTGATTTCAGAGAAGTGGTTGCGGAAAGTACAAGCACCACGAAGTTCGTTCCCACGGAGTTGAATGGACGCTATGTGAAAGGTGCACAAATGGCATTCGACCAGCTCGGAAAACCGCAGATCAATATCGAATTCAACGATGATGGCGCGACGATATTCGAAGATATCACTGCCCGCAATGTGGGAAAACCGGTGGCGATATTCCTTGACGATCAACTTCTCGAGATGCCGATGGTACAGGAAAAAATATCGGGAGGAAAAGCGCAGATTACCGGAAAATTCACTCTTGATGAGGCGAAGGTGATGGTGGAACGGTTCAACGCCGGCGCGCTTCCCGCTCCAATTACGCTTGTGAATCAGCAGACAATCAGTCCCGACTTCGGAAAGGATTCGATGGATAAGGCGATCTTCGCGGGGATTATAGGAACGCTTGCAATTATCGTCTTTATGCTTATATTTTATCGCTCGTTCGGTATTTATGCTTCGATCGCATTGTGTTTGTATGTCCTTCTTTCTTTGGGCGTGTTCAAGCTGCTTCCGGTTACAATGACGCTTGCGGGCATAGCGGGATTTATTCTTTCGATCGGAATGGCAGTCGATGCGAATGTGCTTGTCTTTGAGCGAACAAAAGAAGAGTTACGCCGTGGACTTTCGAGAACAGCCGCAATTGAAGAGGGGTTTCGTCGGGCCTGGACATCAATTCGTGATTCGAATGTCAGCACTATGATTACATCGGCGGTGCTCTATTATTTTACCTCAAGTTTCGTGCGGGGATTCGCGCTGACGCTTTTCATTGGTGTGGTAATAAGTATGTTTTCCGCAATTACCATCACACGAACACTACTTCGTTTATTCGTGAAGAATACCGTCGCAGCCTCAAATGAAAATACAAAATAATGAATATACATATCATAGAAAAAAGAAATTGGTTCCTTGGATTTTCCGCCGTGCTTGTGGTCATAAGCATCGCGGCGATTATATTGTTCGGGTTCCGTGCGGGAATCGACCTCAAGGGGGGGACACAGTGGCAAATTTCTGTTTCCGGCGCGTCCAATGAAGGCGCTGTCCTTTCCGCGATGAAGGAAATAAGTGATAAGGAGATTTCGGTGAAGCGGTCGGGAGACGGAAGTTTCTTTGTGCGTCTTCCCAGTGTGAGCGAAGAAGAACATCAATTGTATCTTGTGGAGCTTACGAAACGTTTCGGTACCACCGAGGAAAAAAGTTTTTCGAGTATCGGTCCCGCGATTGGTTCTGAGTTGAGAAATAAATCCGTTCGGGCGATTATATTCGTGCTTCTCGGTATTTCTTTATATGTTGCGTGGGCATTCCGGAAAGTGTCGCGTCCCATAAAGTCGTGGAAGTACGGCGTTGCAACGCTCATTTCGTTGTTTCACGATGCCATAATTCCCGCGGGGATGCTTGCGGTACTCGGGCATTTTCTCGGAGTGGAAATGGACACGAATTCAATCGTTGCACTTCTTGTGGTTATGGGATTTTCGGTACACGACACCATTGTGGTATTCGACCGTATCCGGGAGAACATTCTTCTTATGCGTGGAAAATCATTTTCTCTCGGTGAGGTTATCGATAAAAGCATCAAGGAGACTATGGTGCGCTCCATAAACACATCACTTACTCTTGTTATTGTGCTTGTGGCGCTCATGATATTCGGTCCGCATTCTCTCTTCTATTTTGTGCTCACTATCCTCGTGGGAACCGTATTTGGTACGTATTCATCTATATTTATAGCCAGTCCACTTCTCTATGTTTGGGAGCGACTTGGAGCACGGTCTACGGGGTAAACTAGAGCACTTGACTCTGTTTTCAAAAAATGCTATATTCACACTGTAAAAGTTTATCGAGGAATATGGTAAAAAATATCGATCAATTCATCACAGGAATCCTTGGGGGATTTAATGCAAAGCAACAGCGAGTGTTGTCGGGTCGTTTTGGTTTGAAAAACGGAGCGCACGCAACGCTTCAGGAAATCGGAGATGAGCTTCATGTGACGCGCGAGCGGGTACGCCAGATTGAAGAGCAGGCGACGAAGAAACTGAAAGAGATTGTGCGCACGGAAGCGGCCGATCTTATTACCGTTGCGGAAACGCATCTCGCGGCATCCGGCGATATCCGTGAAGACGAATTGTTCCTCGAAGAGGTGTATAAAAAAGCGGGGTTCTCGGAGCGGGCAAAGTATTTTCACGAAAAACTTCGCTTTATATTCATGATGGCGGGATCGCCGCTTTATCATAAAGACGACGATGAATTTCGTGCGTTTTGGTATACCGATAAAAAAGCGGAAAAGAAATTCTTCGATTTTGTTGCGGATGTTGCCGAAGGGCTTCGTTCCGGAGACAAGACAAAAGTGTTTAAAAAGAAAGAATATCTCGCGATGTGTCCCGAGTTGTATTCGTGTCATCTTCTCTCCATTCCAAAAACATTCGGCACAAATGTGTTCGGTGATTTCGGATTGAAAGAATGGGCGGAAATCGAACCGAAAACAATTCGCGACAAGGCATATCTTGTTTTGAAGAAACAGCAAAAGCCGCTTCACTTTGAAGATATCGCAAAGAGTATTCATAAGCTGGGAATCGACAAGAAACCCGCGCACGTGCAGACGGTGCACAACGAGCTTATAAAGGACAAACGGTTTGTGCTTGTGGGGCGCGGTATGTACGGACTCCAGGAACATGGATACGAACCGGGAACGGTAAAAGAGGTTATCGGCAAACTTTTGAAAGACCGCGGACCTCTGTCTTCCGACGATGTTGTTCGGCTGGTGAACGAGCGCAGATTTTTGAAGGAAAATACAATCCTTTTGAATCTTCAGAACAGAAAGCATTTTAAGCGCCTCGACGACGGTACGTACCACATAAAAGAAGCCTAAAACGAGCGCATTGAACTTTTTATATGGAAGCCTGATAATCAATAGAAAGGATATCGGGCTTTCTCTTTTGTATGGTCAAAAAGTTTTTAGAAGAAGTATGGGATACGTTTCTCCAGTTCCTCGGAAAAGAGGAGGCGTGGCTTATTCTTTTTCTTCTCGGGCTTGGGGGTATTACGTTGCTCGCGCTTCCCAGTATTGATCCATGGGAGATCCTGAATATAATTCTTACTCTCTTTCGATATACGTGGTGGTTGTGGATATTTTTCATCATTTTTCCTCTCGCGGTCAATACGTGGGTACATTGGCGTCAGGAGGTGTTCAAACGTTCTCTTAAGTTTATTTTGTTGGAATTAAAAATCCCGCGGGAAATAGTGAAAAGTACGCAAACAATGGAACAGGTTCTTGCGGCGCTTCATTCGCTCCGTAATGCGCCGGGAGATATTCGGGAAAAATATGCGGATGGAGAAGTTACCGTGTGGTTCGGTCTCGAACTCGTGAGTTTCAGCGGGGAGGTACACTTCTATATCCGTTGTCAAAAGAAACAGCGTAATCTGGTTGAGGCCGCCTTTTTTTCCTATTATCCGGACGTTGAGGTTATCGAAGTTGAGGATTATGTCGAGAATTTTCCGAAGGACGTCGAAGAATTGTATGCGTCGGGGAAAGACATGTGGGGAACTGAAATGGTGCTTGCGCGGGAGGAGGCATATCCGATCAAAACATATAAATTTTTTGAAAGTGAGGCGGAAGAAAAACAATTCGACCCCATTTCCACATTTCTCGAAGTCTTGGGAAAGCTGAAGCCGGGGGAAATCGTTGCGATGCAGTTTTTGATCGCGCCGGGAGCAAATGACTGGGCAAAACAGTGGGATGGATTTCTTGAGAAACTTCAGGAGCCGATGACTGCGGATGTGCAGTCCGATGACGGTACCTCGAGAAAGGTTCCTATTTCGCGGTCTCCGGGACAGTACGATGTGCTCGAAAAAGTAGAAGAAAATCTTTCCCGCCCCGCATTCGATACGCTTATTCGTTTCATGTATCTTTCACCGAAAGAAATATATTACGACAGTTTCGCCCGTCGTGGACTTGTCGGTGCGTTTAACCAATACAGCGCACTTAATTTGAATGCGCTCATACAAAACTATCCCGTGAGTACAAGAACCATGATCTGGTATTGGCCGCATGTATTTCCAAAAGTAAGAAACGAGTTCAAAAAGCAGCGTTTATTGCACAACTACCGAAGGAGGGAAGTTCCTCCAGAAACATGGATCGGCCGCCTTATTACTTCGAAATTTTTCAATTGGAATTTCAAGTCGAAACGTTTCAAGATGAATACCGAAGGAATTGCCACAATATTCCATCTGCCGACATCCATTGTGCTTACCGCGCCGCATATTATACGGAACGAAAGTAAGAAGGGCGGTGCTCCCGCGGGTTTGCCGATCTATGGGGGAGAGGGTGATATTGAGAAATTTTTTCAAGAATAACAGGTATGGATACCATTGTTGCATATTTTAATTCGTTTTTGGCACTGGACTGGATGGGTATATTCCGCGTGGTGCGGATCGTGTTTGTTGTTCTCAATATTCTTCTTATCGGCATATTTGTTTTTGCCTGGAGACAGGCATGGAAATACAGGCCTCAATTCCAATATCCGAAGAAGAAAAAGGTTGATGTTTCGGAGGGGAGTCTTGTGAATATAAAAGACGATTGGGAAAAGATTTTGGAGAAAGCAAAGAGCGATGCACCACAGGTGCTTACTATCGCGATCATTGACGCGGATAAGCTTGTGGATGACGTGTTGCGGATGCTTGGATTTCCGGGAGAACATGTTGCCGATCGGCTTGATAAACTTGGCCGCACCCAGAAATTAAAAACCCTCGATTCTTTGTGGCAGGCGCATCGCATCAGAAATAATCTTGTACATGCTACTGGATTCCAAATATCTCCGCGTCAGGCACGAGAAGTTATTACCACCTACGAGAAATTTTTCAAAGAGATGAAAGTATTATAATTCCATGCCTCCACAACAGAAAAAAAACAACAATAGAATACAGCTTATCAAATATGCTCCGCCGCCTCCGGATCTTCCAATTTACGGACAGGTTGAGCCGAAGGATGTTTCATTTTTTGGCCGTACGAACTATGTTGCCGCGCTTGAAACAAAAAATTTCATTTTTGGGATGAAGCGGGTGGATCGCCGGAGACACGTTTACGTTATCGGGAAGTCTGGTGTCGGAAAATCGAAATTTCTCGAGCTTCTCGTGCGACAGGACATTGCGTATAAGCATGGATTGTGCCTCATCGATCCGCACGGAGAAACGATCGAAGATATTTTACCGTTCATTCCGGAAGAGAGGATTGATGATGTGTGTATCATCGATCCTTCAGATGCCGCATATCCCGTATCATTCAATCCTCTCGCGAACGTGGATCCGTCTTTTAAACATCAATTAACCCAGGGACTTATCGAGGTCATGGAAAAACAATTTGGCGCAAACTGGACGCCGCGGCTTGAGCACGTATTCAGATTTACATGTCTCGCGCTTCTCGATTATCCGCACGCAACAATGCGCGGCATGATCATGATACTCACCGACAGAAACTATCGACAAAAGGTGGTGGAATATATCGAGGACGACATGGTGAAGCGCTTTTGGGCAATCGAGTTCGCGGACTGGTCCGAGAAGTTCGATACCGAGGCAATTATTCCGCTTGTGAACAAATTGGGACAATTTCTTTCGAATCCGATGCTTCGGAATATATTCGGGCAAAAAGAAAACAAGATCGATCTCGCAAAATTGATGCAGGAGAAAAAAATAGTACTCATCAATCTTTCAAAGGGGAAGATAGGGGAGGAAAATTCGAGCTTTTTCGGTTCGATGTTCGTGACGAAAATAAAACAGGCGGGTATGGAACGCGCCGTGCTTCCTCCGTCGGAGCGGCACGATTTTTATCTTTACGTCGATGAGTTCCAGAATCTTGTCACTGATACATTCGAGAACCTTCTTTCCGAAGCAAGAAAATACGGCATCTGTCTTACGATGGCGCATCAGTATGTGGGACAATTACTTCCCAAGGTGGAGGCGGCGGTCCTCGGAAACACCGGAACAATTGTCATCTTTCGTGTTGGTGGTGAGGATGCGGTGAAACTGAAACCGGAAATGGCCCCGATATTCGACGTAAAAGATATGATCAATCTTGGGATGGGTCAGGTATATATCAAAATGACCATCGATGGGGAAACGTACGATCCGTTTTCCGCGGAGACACTTCGTGTGCTTCCACCGAACCATCCCTCATATCGCGATCGTATCGTCCAGGCGTCGCGGGAAAAATACAGCATTCCCGCCGATGCGGCAAAAAAACTTATTCAAGAAGAAGAATCTTCCATTATCCGAAGCGCGCAAGAAAAAGCGATCATTGAGGGAAGAGGGGTAAAATCACAAGCAGCGTCTTCGGATGCAAATCTCGAACCGTTAATTTGATTCCGCCTCAGAGCGGAAAAGGTCGGACAGTTTCATTTGTGGGTATTATGGTATTTATCTATACCACATGCCGCGAGGAGTCCGATGCTCGTGCGCTTGCCGGGAAGATCATCGAGGGAAAACTCGCTGCGTGTGTAAATATTTGGCGCATCGGGTCCATATACAAATGGGAAAACGAACTCAAAGAGGAGCGTGAGGTTGCGTTGCTTATAAAGACGCTTGAAGCAAAAGTGCAGGCAATCGAAGACTTCATACTTGAAAATCACGCATATACAACACCATTTGTGGGAATGGTTGATATACGACGTATTAACAGGGGATATAAAGAATGGATGTCGGAAGTAGTGCATTAATTCGGTATACTTGCAAAATAAATAGTTTTGTTGTATAATATATCCATATGTACATTTC
>JAJZPU010000016.1:0-416 GCA_021811055.1 bacterium | reverse complement strand
GTTATTATCGTCGTCATCACCGCGGTCTCTTTATGCACGCATTTTGCATGCAGATCGAAGCGTCTCGGAAATGTTGTTTCGAAACTTGAGGGAAACCACGAGAAGAACGAGGATCCCGATGACAGTGATTGGGGCGATGGTGAGGGGATGAGTTAGTCCATTTTGTAAAAATTGTTTTATAGAGGTGTACAGCAATTTTTGTTGTGACGCGTGGGTGTTCTGCGTTTCCGTATCCGGACGATGTCCGGATTTTTTACGATCGGATCAAATTAATGTAGAATAAATAAGTTGTGTATACGATATTCTGTGATATCATTCGATATGGTCGTTTCTATTTATAAAATATGTTTACTTATTTAAAACTAATCACTTCGGTCGTGCTTTTACCACTTTCGTTCGTTTTGGGTTTGATCAAC
>JAJZPU010000058.1 GCA_021811055.1 bacterium | reverse complement strand
AAAATCTTCTTATTGTGCATTTTGCATTCCATGCATTCACTCTGAACAAATGCCAAATCGCATTCTTCGTATATCTCCACAGGAAGGAATTCTTTCTGAAGGGTTTCCGCGTTGCATTTCCAGCAATATGTCACAAGTTTTATTCCTGCGCTTTTCATCGCCGATTCCTTATGTAATTTTTAATGGTTTAATTATACCACACTTAATACGAAAAATCAAGAGTGACGAATGACCACCACATCACCGTCCTCGATCACATATTCTTTTCCCTCGATGCGAAGCCAGCCCTTCTGTTTTGCCTGCACCCATCCTCCCGCCTCGAGAAGTTTCTGCCAATTCACCACTTCGGCGCGGATGAATTTATTTTCAAAATCGGTATGGATCACCCCCGCCGCTTGCGGCGCCTTGATGCCCCGCTCGATCGTCCACGCACGCGTCTCATCCTCCCCCGTCGTGAGAAAACTCATAAGATTCAATATTTTGTATGCCTTCTGAATAAGCGTTGGCACGGGGTTCCCCGCTCCGAGATCCGCGACAACGAATTCCGCATTGAGCGACTTTGCCTTCTCCCGCACCTCGGGAGTCGCATCGTCCTCGCTTCCGTTCAAAAGAAGTATCTGTTTTTTTGCGGTCAAAAGTCCCATCTCGAATATAATACCCTCATATTTTTTCAGGATGTCATCACGCATAAAGAGCGGATTTCCCGCGTCGAGTATTTCTTTTATCTCTTTCAACGCATCGCGGACAACTACGAATTCTTTCTTTCCGCTCCGCGCATCGGACTCCGCCTTATGAAAACGTTTCTCCACCGTGTCGAGATCCTTCAAGATAAGTTCCGTGATAATAGTATCGATATCGCGTATCGGATTCGGCGCCCCCTCCACGTGGATGATTTCTCCCGATTGGAAACAACGCACAAGATGCACAATCGCACGGCATTCCCGGATGTGCGACAAAAATTGGTTCCCCAATCCTTCTCCCTTGCTCGCACCCTTCACGAGTCCCGCAATATCGTAGAATTCAACGACCGCAGGTATCTTTTTCTTCGAGTGCGAAAGCACCGCGAGTTTGTCGATGCGCTCGTCCGGCACCGGAACAACGCCGACATTCGGATCGATCGTCGCGAACGGATAATTCGCAATCGTAATGTCCTGTGCGGTGAGAATTTTGAAAAGTGTCGACTTTCCCACATTCGGAAGTCCGACGATGCCGATGGATAATTTCATATTCAATTAATTTATAGTATGATGAGAAAAGAATAGCAACAACATGGCGGAGCCGTTATGGAAGAAAATCGTAAGATCGAGAAAAACCCTTGCGGGATGATTTGCTTCTTTTTCGTCATTGTCGCCCTCGGCGCACTCATCGGTCTCGGAATGCTCATCCTGGAATATATAGAGTCGTCGATCGGCCCTTCGATGAATTTTCCTTATTAAAACATACACACGGAATCCTCCGTGTGTTTTTTTTGACATATTTAGTGAACGTGCCATAGTTTTGTCAGTAATATTAATACGGAGGTGCTTAATGAAAATTGGGATGCTATTCCGATATATGTTTCCCTCTCTTGGTGCCCGTAAAAGCAGGGATCTATATAAAGGAGACGTGATATTCGCGCAGGCATTCGGAAGGAATACGTTCCCCGATAGTTCCGTGTTCGCCGTCGGCGTCATGTTCGATGAATTCGAAGACGACGAAAAAACGCTCGAGTGGCTGAGGTCTCACGACTTCGACCCAGGAATACCGAACAAAGAAATTGCCAAAGCGGTAAAAGAATTGATGACGCGATATTTCATTCCCGCTATCGTGCAATGGGAAATTGCCGCCGCATTCGATACGGAGTGGTACAGGGAAAACAAAAAACGCATCACCTGCATATGGCCCACAAAAGAACGAAATACGTATTTCAACACGAATGAGGTGAATGTGCTTTCGCTTCAGGCGGCGGAAAAACTCGGACGCTCGAATCCGATCGAGGTTGCGCACAAAATGCAGATACAGCGTGCCGCGCTCATCATCAAAAAGCTTTCCGGAAAATTTCCGCTCATTCCCGACGATATTCCGAAAAGTTTCGACGAGAAATCGCTTCAGTGGTGGACCAGAACCATCTGGGCATGTATGTTCAGGGAAATACCAACGCGTATGTATCACATCCTTACCGGACGAATATAATCGTCTTTATTCCAACTATCCGGTGAAACATTGAAAATATTTGAAAAATTAAAAAGCGCCATTTTTATGGCGTTTTTTATTTATAAGAGATTCTTTATTTCAAGAAGTACATCCTCAGGGATCGGATCGCGGGCGGGGCTTTTTCCTGGGTATCTCCAGGCGGTGATGACCCGTATCTTATTTCCTCCGGTTCCGAATATCTGTTCAAGATTCTGTTCCATCTTCTCTTTATTTTTGGAAATTGTCCGCCGGCTGGCGGATTGTTGCTTGTTATCCGTTGTTGGGTTTCTACCATTCGTTAATGTATACATCACCCATAGTTCCTGATAATTTTTCGAATCGGCGGGTTGCATCACGGCAACGGTGTCGTCCGCGATCCCCTCCTCGATGCGCGCGGGAAATCTCACGATGCGTTTTATCCTTCCTTCGGACATACCGTAATATTGCATCTTCATCCATGCGTGCTGTGTCCACTCGTATCGCGAATCGTTTTTCGGCTGTTTCATAATTCTATTTCCTTATCATCTTATAGAAAAATATTCTCAATCGAAACAATAGTGCTTGAGATACTATTCTAAAAAGCGGTTTATATTTTTTTAACCCCCAAAAAAAGTTCATAAAAATTCTGATTTATAACACTGATCACAATACACAACTTCCTTCTTGTCCGGTGAAAAAGTTGTCTCGAACTCATTCGAACACGGCTGGTCTTTATGAAAATGTTCTGCGGTGTTTTTATATTTTTCATCTGTTATGCCTGATTTTTCATTTCCCACGCA
>JAJZPU010000057.1 GCA_021811055.1 bacterium | reverse complement strand
AGAAAGAAACGAAAGAGATGAAAGAAGATGAGGCGGCGCTTCCGCGGTACAACGAAGACAGACACATTTTTCTCGACGATGCGAAAAAAATAAAAAAAGACGCCGTTGTCGGGGAAGAGTTGGAATTTCCGCTTGAAGTGCATGCGGATTTCGGACGTATCGCCGCGCAGACTGCGAAGCAGGTAATTTTACAGAGCATCCGTGAAGCGGAACGAAGATCGATACAGCAGGAATTTTCCGGAAAGGAAGGAGAGATAGTAAGCGGTATTATACAGCGATTCGAACGTGGCAACGTGTATGTCGACTTGGGACGTGCGATCGGAATTATGTTTCCGAACGAAAGTATTCCGAGCGAACATTATCGCGTTGGTCAGCGCATGCGTTTTTTCGTGCTAGCGGTGCAGGATGATCCGCGCCGGCCGGGAATAATACTTTCGCGGGCGCATCCGAAATTCGTGGTGAAGCTGTTTGAGCTTGAAATTCCGGAGATGGCGGAAAATGTGGTGGAAATAAAAGGAATTTCGCGCGAAGCGGGAAGTAGGACAAAAATCGCCGTTGCGTCGAACCAGGAGGGAGTCGATCCCGTGGGTTCGGCGGTGGGACAGCGGGGGATGCGCGTCATGGCGGTCACGAATGAACTCGGAAACGAGAAAATAGATATTATTGAGTGGTCGGAAGATGTGGAAAAATTTATTTCACATTCACTTTCGCCGGCAAAAGTGAAGCTCGTTGAGTTATTGCCACGGCGGGAGGCGCGCGTACTTGTTGCGGAGGACCAGCTTTCGCTTGCGATAGGAAAGGGAGGACAAAACGTCCGCCTTGCGGCAAAACTTACCGGATGGAAAATCGATGTGCGTTCGCAATCGAATCCGGACGAGGTGCAGGAGGGGGGAGTTGCAAATGCTCCCGAAGAAACAGTGTCTGAAGAAGAATAGTCGAATAATTCTTTTTTGATAAATAATGTTTAAAAAAATAAAAACGTTGGTAGCGGGTATTATTGCCGGTATCGCGCTTCTCGGTGTCACGGGAACCGCGTCGGCAAGCGAAGCGAATATCGCGCTTCCCGATGTGGGATCTCTTTCGTTCCTTGGAATGAGTGGATATACGATCTTGCTTATCGGTATGGGTATTTGTGTGCTTGGAATTCTTTTTGGGTTCGCAATGTTCATGAAGACAAAAAAACTTCCGGTACATGCGGCAATGAAAGAAATGTCGGAACTTATTTACGAGACGTGTAAGACGTATCTCATAACGCAGGGAAAATTTCTTGCCATCCTCGAACTTTTTATCGCCGCAATTATTGTGGTGTATTTCGGGATGTTAGAACATTTTTCGGCGGTGAAAGTAATCGTGATTTTGCTTTTTAGTGTTATCGGAATTCTCGGGAGTTACGGTGTTGCGTGGTTCGGTATTCGCATTAATACATTTGCGAATTCGCGTACCGCATTCGCGAGTTTACGTGGAAAACCGTATCCGACATATCAGATCCCGATGCGTGCCGGCATGAGCGTGGGAACGCTTTTGATCAGCGTTGAACTCTTCATCATGCTCGGTATTCTTCTTTTCGTTTCCGGAGAATATGCGGGTGCGTGTCTTATCGGATTCGCGATCGGTGAATCACTCGGTGCCGCGGCACTTCGTGTTGCGGGAGGAATATTCACGAAAATTGCCGATATCGGATCGGATCTCATGAAGATTGTATTCGGCATTAAGGAAGACGACGCGAGAAATCCCGGTGTTATCGCGGATTGCGCGGGGGATAACGCGGGAGATTCCGTGGGACCGACTGCGGACGGGTTCGAGACGTATGGGGTGACCGGCGTTGCGCTTATTACCTTTATTCTTCTTGCGGTCGCGGTGCTCACGGTACAGATACAGCTTTTGGTCTGGATATTCGTGATGCGTATCATGATGGTGATAACGAGCGTTGTTTCATACGGAATAAACGAATTATTCACGAAGATGAAATATCAGAATGCCGAAACAATGAACGCGGAACGTCCGCTCACGAATCTTATCTGGCTCACTTCCGTTATATCGATCGGAGTGACCTATCTTATCTCATATCTTATTATTCCCGATCTTGGAGACGGGACATTGTGGTGGAAACTTGCGAGCATTATTTCGTGCGGGACGCTTGCGGGAGCGATCATTCCGGAACTCGTGAAAATTTTCACTTCGACGAAATCAGGACACGTGGAAGAAATCCTCGATTCGTCCCGGGAAGGGGGAGCGTCGCTCAATATCCTTTCGGGACTTACCGCGGGAAATTTCAGCGCCTACTGGCTTGGACTTGTGATCGCCGGACTTATGGGAATCGCGTTCTGGATAAGCACGTTTGGACTTGGAAGCATTATGATCGCGCCGGCGGTATTTGCTTTCGGACTTGTGGCGTTCGGATTTTTGAGCCTCGGTCCGGTGACGATCGCCGTCGATTCGTATGGTCCGGTAACGGATAACGCGCAATCGATCTATGAGCTTTCTCTTATTGAGACCATTCCGAACGCGAAAGAGGAAATAAAGAAAGAGTTTGGATTTGAACCAAACTTCGATAAAGCGAAGGATTATCTCGAAGAGAATGATGGTGCAGGAAATACATTTAAGGCGACCGCAAAGCCGGTACTTATCGGAACAGCGGTAGTCGGTGCAACAACGCTCATTTTCTCGATCATCATGATGTTGACTGAAGGGTTAAAGCCGGAACTTTTGAGCAACCTTTCGATTCTGCATCCACCGTTCTTCCTCGGACTTATTGTCGGAGGCGCGGTGATATATTGGTTTAGCGGCGCCTCGATGCAGGCGGTGGTAACGGGTTCGTATCGTGCGGTTGAATTTATCAAGAAAACAATAAAACTCGACGATGCGACGGAGCGCGCATCGATAGAAGACAGCAAGAAAGTTGTTGAGATCTGCACGAAATTCGCGCAGAAAGGAATGTTCAACATATTCCTCGTGATATTCTTCAGCACGCTTGCGTTCGCGATGGTGGAACCGTACTTCTT
>JAJZPU010000056.1 GCA_021811055.1 bacterium | reverse complement strand
GTCTCGGGTCTCTCGGGTGCGTAGGAGGTCTCGAACTCATTCGGACACGTCCCCGTGTGTCCATGGGAATCTTTGGCGCACATGCATTGTCGATGCCAGAGTCTCAGGGGGTTCCTTTGGGCAAGGCGTTCATAGTGTCTGCAGTTGGGACAGAGCCTGGGGAGCGGGAGATTCATTCTGCGATAGAATTGAAGCTCTTCGGGGATGATCCTGAAGGCGGTCGTACATTGATGGGTGCAGGAGGAATGAGCACACTGGATGATTTCGTTTGTGATGGAATCAGGGACATCCGTAATGTGATCGGGAAGCGCTTCGGGGGTTTGTGTGGGCTGATATTCCCTTGTGTCGGGATCTCTCCAACGGAACCCCTTCTCGAAAGCCTCCGCTTTGGTCAAGGGGAAATATTCCTGGGCGATCGTCTCGTTGTATGCGAAGGGAGAGAGTTCGGGAGGAAAGAACTCCCCGTACGCGTATACCCTTCCTTGTGCGTCGACATATGGCATCGCCATCATGTGTTCCTTGATCTTGGGGACGAGTGCTTCGTATTCCTCTTTGGTGTATTGCTTGTTCAGAATGCAATATTCCTTGTTCCGGAGTCCGATACAGCCGAAGAGATGAGAAGAAGAACCGCAAAAATCGGAATACGCGACATCG
Organism: bacterium; assembly: GCA_021811055.1. Lineage (GTDB taxonomy): Bacteria > Patescibacteriota > Minisyncoccia > UBA6257 > GWB1-50-10 > GWA2-45-9. Next base: position 2,378 of record JAJZPU010000056.1, on the reverse strand, counting down.
TCCATACCCCTCATTCCATTTATGCAAAATTTTATATTTCTGCTGTAATTTCCACCGCCAGCCATATATTCATAAAAAAGTTCAGAAAAAGCGGCATTGGTAATATCCATCGAGTCCTTCATGGAAAAACTTCTGAATACATTTTTCACATTTTCAAAATCATATCCGACAAAAGTATTTTTCGCGTTTTTTGAATTTCTTACCTCGTCACCGGTAACATTGGCGCAATTAATTAAATAAGCATATTTATGCAATGAAGAAATTCTCATTTTCTGAAATTCATCCAATATTCTCTCCATAACCCCACGACTTCCGAAATTCTGTTTTTTCAATTCTTCCGCATATTCCTCTTTTGAATACTGTTTGTTTTTTATGCAAAAACTTTTATTTCTGAGATTTGACGAGAGAAAACAATTTTTGCAATTCACGCAATCATAAAGGAACGCCGAATCTATACAATTTTTTGAATTAATAAGGAAAATGGAATTGTAATTTTTTTCTCCATTTATATTGTTATAACAATTATCCGAGTCTATGATGTCCGTAGAATCATATATAGTGAACCCTTTATCTATATTTTTTGAATAAAAGACATTTTCGGAACCAAGTACAACCGAAAACGACATGAAAACGTTTTTGCTGTCATCGACATAATTTGCAAAGTTCGATGACGAAACACTAATCTGTTGCAGAATCTTTCGCGGAACACCGCGAAAAAGATCCCTAAATTGTTCAAAAAATGGCTTCGAAAAGTCATAGTCAATACCAAAAGAAAGAGGGTCCCATTTATCCGAATTCCAACATCCAACACAATATGCAGTGATGTCGCTTTCCTTCGGATACATCGAAAAAGATTGGGTTCCACATAGGGCGCATTTTCCGTGGTATAAACTGCGCTCGTTGCGCCACATTAACCGACGTACGAGTCTGCACTCCGGACACCATGTCGGCGGCGGCACCCCCATTTTCTTGTAGAAATCAAAATCTTCGGGTTCTATGACGAAAAATGTCTTACAATTTTGGCAAATTTTTTGTTCTGTTTTGGTCATAACTTTACACCCTAAACAACTTCCGATTGATAACACGCGACACAGTAGACTGTTCTCGCCAAATCTTTCGAATATGATGTCTCGATATTTTTCTTGCAGCGCGCACATTCCCGCTCGAACAATTTCATTGGACCACGACGGCGGACGCGATCAAGGTGCCTGCAGTTGAAACACCTTCTCGGAAGTGGGATTTCCATCCTTCTATAGAACGAGAGTTCTTGGGGAATAATCCTATAGTTTCTGGAACATTCTATACACTTCAATATTTCCTCGGTGATAGAATCGGGAACGTCATTTATGTGGTCGGGAAGATTCTCCGGTAATACCGTTTCCTTTCCCATTGTCTTCTGAAGCTCATCTTGCCATCTATATCCAGCATCCTCTACCTCCTTCTTTGTGAGGGGAAAATTCTCCTGGGCGATTGTCTCATTGTATGCAAAGGGAGCAAACCTTGGAGGAAAGAAAAGTCCGAATTCGCCCGCTACAGTAAGTTCCTCTATGATTCGGCTCTTTACTCTTTCATACTCATCCTTCTCGTACCTTTTGTTGAGAATCATATATTCCCCATTTTTTACGCCATCACACCCGAAACAATCCTTTGAGGATTTAACGTAGAATGAATAAAAAATATTTTGAGAACTTGATACCCCATAAGAACCGATTATTCTTTGAGACTCACGACCAACGGCAACAGTATCGAGAAGAAGCTCCGATCCGTATCCAAATCCGAGAGCATCGTAGGTATCCTTTGTGTGCTTCAAAAAATGGGAATACTTACAATCCTCACAATCAAACGATTCAAAACATTCTTTCGTACTTTTACATTCGAAAAGATAATTTCCCGTTGAATCCACGGTCTTTATATTCGCATTCTCCCGCTGTGGAAACGAACTGCTATGCTCATTAAAATCCGCGATCGCCTTTTGTGTGGCCAAATAACTTCCTTTTATTTTTTTCGTTCGTTCCTCATACTCTTCCTTTGAAAGAGGCTTGTTAAAGAAATGGTGCGACGCATTCCGAAGATTCACGCACCCGAAACAATTTTGACATCCGGAAGTGTTAAGAAGTAAGAATGAGTCAATGTCATTTATAGAATTCTGACCATACATGACCCCATTTGATTTTTGCACATTCACCCCCTCATATACTTTTTCCGCGTTATTACAAAAATATCCGTCTATTATTTCCCGGGATTCGGCGAGTCCTCGTGAATAAAGCGACTCCTCGTTGTGTCCACTGTTAAAGATAAGATAGCAATTCTTGTTATATCCCGCATAGTTCACATACACGGTATTTACCCCGAGATTATCCGAATATATCGACGCCTTG
>JAJZPU010000015.1 GCA_021811055.1 bacterium | reverse complement strand
ATGAGTCTCCTTAATAAAGGTGTTGATAAAAGTAAAAAATGGCTCGGCACAAAGGCAAAAGAGGGAGCGCTCCGCGCCGGTACTTCGGCAATGCGTACCGATACCGGACAAAGCATCACAAATAGACTACAAACACTCGGTACGGGTGAGGGGTGGGGAAGTAGGAATATTGGAAGACCTCTCGCAAAAGCGTTCGGTATACATACCGCCGGAAGAGCACTTGAGGGTCTTGCCGACCGCGGAAGAAAACAAGAAGAGGAGGCAAAAGAGAAACTTAAGGGAATGTCGATGGATCAGAAAGCGAGAAGATTCAGAACCGCGAACGACCCCGAGAAAAATGCTATTGTTAATGATTTTTCTACGGAGGCGCGCGCCCTTGCTGATGCACTTAGAGATGCCGATAGGGAGATAGAGAGGGCAACAAGAGCTCGTGATGCTGCGGAAGACAGCGGAGACCAGAATTCCATCGCCGCCGCCAGAGAGCGTTATGAAAAGGCTGAAGATTCAAGGAGGGACGTACAAACAAAAATGCGTGAATTTGAGACCGCTATGGGCAACCTTCCGCCGGAAACACGACGATCGATTATGGGCGGAGGAACACAAGCGCAGGTTACAAGAGCGGAGAACCTTCTTCAGGCGGCACAACAAAGCGGTGATCAGCGTGAAATTCGTCAGGCACAAACGAACCTTGATACAATACGGAATAATGTCGCGAGAATACAGGCCGGCGAGATGACTGAGATGGAAAGTGTCCTCGGAGAATACAATAACGCGCGACGGGCGTTCAGAAGATTGAGGGGTGATTTAAGAACCTGGCAAAATGAGCTCAACAATCCGAATTCCACACTTCCTCGCGATCAAATAAACGCCGAGATAGCGAATATTCAGGCGCAAATTCCGCAACACCAGCAGATTGTCGATTCGTTCGATGTTGCGAACCTCGTATTTCAGGACCTAAATATGTGGGGAGTTGTAAGAGAAAAACCGGCACGAAGATATATGAAAACAATCGAAGATGAGGACGATCCGAATAGAAGGAGAAAGGAATACAGCACAAAAAAATAAATCATGACCAGCACCGAAGAACAAAAAATAATATTTAATTTTCCCGTTTGGACGAACCTTGTGTGGGGACCGCTTCAAAGTGAGGATTTTGAATCTGCCGGAGAAAATTTGCGTAGTATCCTCGAATATTTTTCCGACGAAGATTTGAATCTTATTTTTTGGCGCGGAATTATTGAGGGAATTCCGGCGGTTCGCGGAGCAATAACGCCAGACAAGTGGAGTGACGTATTTCTCCCCGAGATCGCAAAACTTTTTATCGACTTTACAAACGGAAAAATAATTTCCGATACCTACCAACACACGAAGCTTGATATAATAAAAAAATTTCACCCGCTCGTTGTCGCTTCAATTCCCGGCGGAACTCCCGAAGAAAAACTCAAGCTTTTAAAGACAGTGACACCTTCAACGCATATTTATTTCACGGCAAATCCCACGCAGATTTTTGGATTTGGAATCTTTCCCGCCCCCGAAAAACTTCCGAAAAATGAGAAGAAAAAACCGGAGTACCAGCTCGGATTTTTGTCCGAGACAATGAAATATGCGCTTTTTTCATTCGATACCGCAAACGAAATCTTCCTTGCCGCGCAAAACAAAAAACTCGACGAAAAGAAAACGAGCGCCCTCGCGTACGCAGTTGGGTCTGTTCTTCTCGGAATAACCGCACAGGATAATTTCTCCGAAACACTAAAAGACGTACTTGATGCACCTCCGGAGGAGTGCGAGTTTCTCGCGAAAGATATTCGAGAAAAAATATTCGAGAAAAACCGCAAAGAAATAAAGGAATTATTCGAGGGAACGAAAGAGGCGGTTGTTCCCGCGGGAGAGAGCGTTTCTCTTGAGGTGTTCGGATTTGATAAAGAAAAAGCGGAAAAAGAAACGTCGATAAAAATAACCCAGACAAAGGAAGATGGCGCCATAGATGCTCCTCTTGTTCTCCATCGGGAAAAACCGTCTCCGTTCGGATTTCCAAAGACACAAATATCGCAATCATCGGGAAAGAGTTTTTCGTTGCCGTTCGGTTTCTTCAAATCAAAGACGACAGAATCCCCAACGGGTCCGGTGCGGGTGAAGGTGGAACTTCCTGGGGTCATGAAGGCGGAAGATAAAAAAACGGTACACTACAGCGAACTCAGAACCCCCATTACCCCGTTTCAAAAAGAAAAATCTTTTATAACAACGGACGCACGGGAAAAAACTGGAGGGGAGGTGATTAAAATAAAGACACCTGTTGACGTTGTGCAAAAAAACAAAGAAAGCACCGTAAACCTTCTCGCGGCAAATCCAAAAAAAGAATTGGAAGATCGTGAAAACATAAAGAAAATATTTTCCTCCATTCCCACAACGATCCCTCAAATAAAAAAGGAGCCTCGCCCGGAATCACTTCCGGAGATAAAATCCATTTTACAAAAGAATACTCCCGCCCCAGTCATTTCATCACCCACAATACCAACATCTCAAAAAACGGAACCCAATGAAAAGAAAATAGAAGAAACAACTTCCGGAGAAAAGCCGCAACTTACCGGAAAGGGATTTTTCTGGCACTTTCCCAAAAAAAAGAAAGAAGACGCGCCCTCCGTCGGCGTTCCGAAGACGGGACCGGAAATAGAGGGGAATAAGCTTAATTTAAAAAACTAAAGAGGAAATTGTGAGAATCGACGAATGGCGATATACTAAAAGTGTTGTACCGCCTTTCGTTTATTTATTATGTCCACATTTCAAGTCCCTCAGTTTATTGAACAAAAACCCAAGATCGTGGGGCCACTCACGCTCCAACAGTTTGCGTTCATCGGCACCGCCTCCCTTTTGAGTTTTATCGCCTATTACACGTTCAACCTGTATCTTTGGATTATTGTATCTATCATTCTTGAAGCGATCGCGATACTTCTCGCGTTCGCGAAGATAAACGGTCAGGACGCGATAGTGGTACTAAAATCGCTCTTTCGCTTTCTCATTGAACCCCGCCTATTCCTTTGGGAGAAGAATTTTTCCGAGAAAAAGGAAGCGCCCGAAAAAATAGAAGAGGTGCGCAACACCATGAGTATTCAGCAGAAACTAAAATCAATAACGCTCAACATAACCACAGGGAAGGCGTTCTCGACAAAAACAACCCGCGAAGAAGAAAAAAAAGAGGGATATCAGGTCGCCGTGTTTTCATGCGGAGAGAAAAAACTTATAAAAAAGGTAAATTACAACGAATAACACCCGTTTCGTAGAATAACAAAGAATAAACTACAATAATCATATGCCACAAAAAAACCAGCCCGCGGCAAAACCATCCCAGGAATTCGTCGTGGTAAAGAAAATACAAGACGGGATAGTCCACCTGAAAAAGGGCGGCATCTGCCGCATTCTTATCGTGAGCGGGGTAAATTTCGACCTGAAATCAGAAACGGAACAAAATATGATCCTTTCGAGTTTTCAAAATTTTATGAATACGCTCGATTTCTCGATGCAATTTTTCATCCATTCAAGAAAAGTGAATGTCGATGAATATATGAAAAAAATGAAAGAGCGACAAGAGCAGGAAACAAACGAGCTTCTTAAAATACAAATAGAAGAATATATAAACTTCATACAGTCGTTCGTTGATCAGAACGACATCGTGACGAAATCATTTTTTGCCGTAGTGCCGTACGAATCTATACACGTCGTGACGCAGGCGCGTGGTATCTTCTCTTTTTTCGGAAAATCGAACGGACAACAATCGACCGAAACCATCGCGCAGGAAGACGTGCAACAATTAAATCACCGCGTCGATCAGGTGACGTCGGGACTCGAACAGATCGGACTCCGCGTCGCTCCACTCGAAGACGACGAACTTCTGGAATTGTTTTACAATCTTTACAACCCGCGACTCATTGAAAAGAAAGGTCTCGAAATTATGAAAAAAAACAACTAATACACCATGCCGCAACAATATACTCCATCTTCCGATGATCTTCCGAACATTATTGCTCCCGCCGGGATCGAGGTGAATTCTAATTATTTAAAAATCGGAGATTATTACGCAAAAACATTTTTTATCTTTACGTATCCGCGCTTCATCTCGAGTGGTTGGTTTTCACCAATTCTGAATCTTTCGGAAATGATGGATGTATCGATATTTGTACACCCCATGGATACCGCACTCACGCTTCGCAACCTGACCAAAAAAGTGGCGCAGATAGAGGCGGAAATGAACGAAAAACAAGAGAAGGGAATTGTACGCGATCCCGTTCTTCAAACCGCGCACGAGGACGTTGAATCACTTCGGGATTCCCTACAACAAGCACGAGAGAAACTTTTTCAAGTTGGGGTATATATCACCATATACGGATCGGATATAAAAAAACTCGAACAACTCCAAAATAAGGTGGAATCGATGCTTGAAAGTAAATTGGTATACATAAAACCGGCGCTTTTCAGACAAATCGAAGGAATCGACTCGGTGTTTCCTTTTGCGAACGATGAGCTTTCGATCCTCACCCCACTCAATTCCGGTCCGGCATCGTCTCTTTTCCCCTTTATCTCTCCGGATCTTTCTTCGGAAAAAGGTGTTCTTTTCGGAGTGAATATGCACAACAACAGTCTCATTATTTTCGATCGCTTCTCTCTTGAAAACGCGAATTCGGTTATTTTTGCAAAATCAGGATCCGGAAAATCATATTCGACAAAATTACAAATACTCCGGTCCCTTATGATGGGCACCAACGTTGTGGTCATCGACCCGGAGAACGAGTATAAAAATCTTGCGGACGCCATCGGGGGAAGCTACTTTAAAATATCACTCACCTCAGAAAGTCACGTGAACCCGTTCGACATTCCGGTTATTCCGGAAGGAGAAGATCCCGCCGATGTTTTCAAATCACACGTACTGAATCTCGCGGGACTCCTGAAGCTTATGTTCGGGGAAATCACCGCGGAAGAAGAATCAATTCTCGATCGCGTGCTTATTGAAACATATGCGTCGCGGGATATTACCGCCGAAAATTTCGGTTCAATGAAAGAACTGAACCCTCCGCTTCTCGAAGATCTTCAGGTGGTGCTTGAAAACACCGACGGTGGTGCCGCGCTCGCGAAGAGGCTCGAAAAATATACCCGCGGTTCGTATGCGGGATTCACGAATGTTCCAACGAACGTTGACATAAAAAACAGGCTTATTGTGTTTTCAATCCGCGACCTTGAAGAAGAACTTCGCCCTATTGCGATGTATATTATTCTAAACTTCGTTTGGAATCTTATTCGCTCGGAATTAAAACAACGCCTTCTCGTTATTGACGAGGCGTGGATCATGATGAAAAACAAGGACAGCGCGTCGTTCCTTTTCGGGCTCGTGAAACGTGCGAGAAAGTACTATCTCGGCGTCACCTGTATCACACAGGATGTGGAAGATTTTTTGAGGTCGGAGTACGGGAAACCGATCATTACGAACTCTTCGATGCAAATCCTTCTGAAGCAATCCCCGACAAGCATCGATTCGGTGGGAAAAACATTCAATCTTACCGAAGGAGAGAAGGCGTTTCTTCTCGAGTGTGGCGTCGGTGAGGGGCTTTTCTTCGCCGGACTGAAGCATGTTGCGATAAAAATCATCCCTTCCTATACCGAAGACCAAATCATCACCACAAATCCAGAACAAATGCTCGCGATAAAGGGGCTAAACAGGGGATAATCACATGGCAGAAGAGGAAAAAAACAAGGCTTCAACCCCGAGAGAGGAAGAAGTAAATGCGGTTACCGAGTCCGAAACGATCGTGTGGCTCTTGTTCCTTCTCGGAATCGACGGTATTTGCATCGTCATTGACATTACCGGCGTTGGAATGGCGGTGGCGCCATTTGTTCAGGGCGCAGGAACGTTTTCTTCCGCATTATGGTTCGACAAAGCAAAAGGAGATAAGGGCGCGACAAAACTTCAGCGACAGCTCATCAAGTATATATCGAACGTGGCGCCGCTTCTTCCGACGCTTTCGATCGTGTTTTTAATAGAACGATATATGCACAACCATCCGGAAAAATTCGAAAAACTGAACGAGGCACTCGATAAGATTCCAGACACAAAAACTCCGGTAAAATAGTGTATAATAAATGGAATGAAGAGATATTTCCTTATCATTTTTGCGATTGGTGTTTCCATTTCTTTCCTTTCTGCCGGTGCGCAAACAGCACCACAACGGGAAATTATTCTTTCGTGGCGGGCGCTCAATTTTTTCCCCGCAAATTTTGAAGGGAAGGCGCTTGCCTCTCCATTTAGTCCCGTTCTTGTGGGCGTTGAGGCTGTCGAAAACGGGAAATTTGTCGATATTTCCCAAATGCCAGTCTCATGGAAACTGGATAATAAATTTTTACAAAGCGGCACCGGCTTAAAAGAAGTGTTGTTCCGGGTACAAAAAAACAAGGGAGACTTCCATATTGTTCAGGTGTCCATAGGAAAAAACGGAGCGGGTGGAGAGGAGAGCGTACTTATCCCAATCGCACCACAAACGATTGTGGTGGAGCTTCCGTATCAAGGGAATAGTATCTCTCCTAATATAGAAAACACCATAAAAGCAATCCCTTATTTTTTTAACATACAGGCACTGAACGACCTTTCGTTCTTCTGGCAGGTAAACAACACAAAAGAAGGTGGAAACAGCAACAACACTCTTATTTTGAAAACCGGAACACCCCAAGTGAAAAGCCAGAATACGATCGAAATCACCGCATCCGCCCAAAACAACGAAAACCCGCTTGAATTTGCAAAAACAAAGGTTTGGATCAATGTAAAATAACACACCATGAAAACGTGGCAAAAGATAGTTGTTATCATTCTTCTTCTCGGAATCGGGGTGTTCGCGCTTTTTTACTTTTTCAATAAGATAACCGTCCCTACTCCAGTTGAAGATGGGGAAAGCGTTCTCTTTCCTGGTTTCGAAAAAAATGACGGAACACAGGGTGGTGCCGGCGGAGAAACTGTTTCCGAAACGAAAAAAATAACATTGTCGAAAATATCGGATGTGGCCGCCTTTGATTTTTGGATATCAAAAGATACCGGCGAAATATATTATATTACCGACGAAGGAAGGATATTTTCCGGAAAAGACGGGGAGGATGTGAATCTGAACACACAACAATTGAACGCGCTGAATTCCATTTCTCCAAGTACAAGCGGAAAAAAGATATTGGCGTCGTTCGGAGATCCACAAAAACCGCGTTGGGGTATATTTGATGTTGTTGATGGCGTATGGAAACCACTCTCCGAAGAGATAACACTCCTCGCGTGGGGTAAGGACGAGGATACGCTCGTCGGAGTCGTTGAGAGTGAAAAAAACTACAATCTCTCGTCTTTCGATCTCTCGAAAAATCCGATAAAAGCGACCGTGATTATCAAAGATTTCCGCATGAAGGATGTTTCCTTTGTGTGGAAAAATCCCGACTCTCTTTTTATTCTCGAGCGCCCGAGCGCTTCCATAAAGGGACGGCTTTGGGAGTTTAATACAAAAACCGCGATATTGAAGCGGATAGATCCGGGAACAAGCGGGCTGACTGTTCTTTGGAACGCCGCGCGGGACCACGCACTTCGTTTTGCAAATCCAAACAATCTTCTTGTCACAAATGGAAGCCTTGAGCCATTGAGCCCTCTTACCATCACCACGCTTCCGCAAAAATGCGGATTTGGCGCCCAGACGCTCTATTGTTTTACGCCGCAAAACGAAGAACAGTTTCTCGGATATTCGCTTCCCGACGATTACTTGCAGAATAAATTTTATTCCACCGACACGCTTGTTTCCATAAACCTCTCGACCGACGAATCCGAAACACTGTTCGAAACAGGCACCGGAGAATTCATTCCAATCGACGGATGGCATCCCCAGGAAAACGCCTCGAGCATCTTCTTCGTCAATAAATACGATCGTTTCGTATATCGCGCCGATATCTCGAGCACGGAAAATACACCCAAACAAAACGAGCCGTCGCAGGAAATCAATCAAGAAAACAATGAGCCGTCTCCATTTAATTAAATTTATATTGTTTTCCTTCTGTGTGTTTGTCTTTTCAGCTCCTCTGGTGCTCGCCGCGCAAACAATTACCATCGACACGAAATTCCTCACTCCCGACACAAATGCCACAAGCGTTCCTGAATTCATAGCACGATTTTACGAACTCGGTCTTGGAATTGCCGGAATCGTCGCGGTGGGTATGATTGTCGTGGGCGCAATATTCTACACCATCTCCGGAGCAAGCCCCCAGAAAAAAGGAGAGGCAAAAGATATAATTTTTTCAGCTCTCTGGGGCGTGGTGCTTCTTTTCGGATCGTATCTCATCTTGAGATCGATTAACCCGCAACTTATCGACCTTCGTGATCCCGGAAGCGGTCTTGGGGGAGACTTACCAAGTCCGATTGAAACGGGAAATTGCTCATCAACAACTCCAATCGTTGACACAAGTGGAAATCCAACCAGTGGAAATATTCCAAAGTGCACCGGCGCCGAACCCGCCATAAACCCCACTACCGGATTTTGCCAATGCTACAAGGAAGAAACACAAGAACTTGGTTGCCCCGAAATATATAGACCGACAAGTTTTAGCACTCCCTATCCGGATTATAGTTGGGCAAATTATTCTGTTGTAAATCCCGGATCGGTTATAAACCATACCGCACCAGCAAGTGGTATTTCTCCTCTTGTGTGTCCAAGGAAAGTGCGTATACCGGCAAACACAAAATTTTATACCGTGGATTGCGACAATATGAATGGTATAAAATACTGCGAACAAGCGTGGTCGACACAAAACGACGATTGGGAATATGACGAGGACACAATTGGTTGGGTGTGGCCATACTATAACAGAGAAGTTGGTCCCCAAAACACGATATGTGTTATGTATGCGCACTACGATCCGAAAGACAAAGAGATTGAGCGAAGTGATATCGATGGAGCAAAACCGTGTACATATTTTTCATCAACAACTCCGGCAACCTATGGGTTTACAAATACATATGGCAGCGGTCCAGCACAAACAAACACACCGATACCAAACCCAAACCAATCACTACGACAGCCAGCCGCGGATTTAATAGGGTATATAACAAACGGAAAGATTGCCGTCTCCTCTTATGCTTCCTGTAGGTCTGGGTCGGACCCAAACACCGTTCTTTCCGACACCATGGCCGGCTATTATCCTCTTGTATGTAGTGATGGATGTTCGCCGACATCCGGATGTGAATTTGGTGGAGTAAACCACACCACCGCGCTTTCCTCTAAACTTCTCTATGGACTAACATACGCCGCGAGCAAAACGGGACAAAATGTAAACGGATTTTTAATTCCTAAATTTACCATCACAAGTTTAACTGGTGGCGATCATGCACCAAACTCAAGTCACTACAAAGGAATAGGCGCCGACATATCGGTGAGTGGGGAACTTAGTACATGGAGCGGAATGGCTGGATATCTTCTCACCCTTTCCGAGGTTCAAAACGCGTTTTGTGAATATGTGGACCAAAACGGAACGACGAAATACACGTGTTCCGGAATAATGGACGCTGGAGCTTCAAATAAACACATCCATATCGACTTTAAACAATAAAAAAACCGCCTTTCGGCGGTTTTTTTATTCGATTCTTCGTATCACCACTCTCCGTTCTTTTCCTTCGCCCGTACTTTCCGTGCGAAGCTCCGGGTGGGTTGTTATTTCCATATGCACAAGTCGCCTCTCGTATCCGTTCATGGGAGGAAGTTCCACATCCTGCTTTGTTACGATCGCTTTTTTTGCCGCCGCCCGCGCAAGCTCCGCGATCAGTCGTTCCCGCTCTCTCCGATAATAATTCACGTCGATCACAAACGGGTTTTGTTTTTCCTTGCGGAACATAAGTCCCAAAAGATGATCTAGCGCGGGCAGAAACGTAGTAATATTGTCGGACAATACCCTATCGTCTATTACAAACGATATTTTTCTGTGTTCTTCGTCCACGTGCATCGTGACACCATAAAACCCGCCCAGTTCTATTATTTTTTTTGCCTTTTCGAATAATTCCTCCATATTAATTCTTGATTTCTGGTTTTTTGTTTATTTTCTTATTTATATATATCTGCTGTCCTATCGAGAAGAGTGTTGATACTACCCAGTACACACCGAGCGCGGACGGAAGCGTAAACAAAATGATGAGTGTGAGCGCGGGTCCGATTATTACCATCATTTTTCCTATCGATGCCGCGGGGTTGTCTTTTGTCGTTCCTGCAGTCGCAAGCGCCATCTTTCCCTGTATATATTGAAGTCCTGCGGCAACAAACGCAAGCACGATGCTTTTCTCACTGAGATTAATTAAGCCGAAAAACGTACTGCTGTCAAACGCGACGTTCGAAAGTTCCCGCGAAAATATCTGGAAGAGCGCGATGAAAATAGGAAGTTGGATTATGAGTAAAAAGAAACCGGAAAAGGGGTTGAGTTTGTTTTCTTTGTATAGTGCCATAAGCGCCTGGGCCTGGGCCTCTTTATTGTCTTTGTGCTTTTCCTGAATTTCTTTCATTCTCGGCTGTATCTTCTGCATCAGCGTCTGATCTTTCGCGCTTTTATAAAAAATGGGAAAAAGCACAACCCGCACAAAGATAGTGAGAATAATAATAGCAACTCCCAAATCGTTAAACGCTATGTTTTCATATATAAAAACAAGCGCCCCAAGTATCGGTGCGTACACATACACGTGAAATATATTCGATATCATAGTCTCAGAGTTTAGGAAAATCCTTCTTCAACTCCTCGAATGATACCATGCGCGCCGCGGGCTTTACAATGACGCAGTATGAGCCTTCCGCCACGTCCTTTTTCCCGAAAAGTGCCCGTACCCTTCTTTTAAGAAGGTTTCTTTCCGTCGCTTTTTTTGCGACATTCTTTGACACAGAAACAAAAAACGGCTTTTTCGCGCCGCGTATCCTACGCACGACAAAAAACCGCGTTGTCGCTACACCGAAAGCTTTTTTCTCCCCCGCGCCCGTCGGCGCTGAAGCACACTCCGCCCTCCGGGAGTTCGTTTTCGGACGAGAAACCCGTGTGTTTTCTTTCTTTTTCTCTTGTTTGGTTGATATGTTCTTGACATAATCCATTATCCACAGTTCATCAACAATTAAATCACAAAAGTAGTACCAAATCAATATTGAAACGGTGTAGAATAGGTTTATTATCAATACATACTGCGATGGGAAAACTTTCGGTGTTCGTGAATGTCGTAGTATAATTTCTTAAAACTATGGAACACCACGAATTATGGCAAGCGGTTCTTGGAGAAATAGAACTCCAAATATCAAAACCAAATTTTCTTACGTGGTTAAAACACAGTCAACTTGTTGAAAAAAAAGAAGGGGACGGAGTCGCGCTTGTTGGGCTCCCTAATAATTTCGCGAAAGAGTGGGTAAAAAATAGATATCACAAAATAATACTTGGATCGCTCAGAAACTTCGATTCATCCATAAAAAACGTCAATTACGCGGTCATACATCAAAACACCGTTCCGGAACGGGAAATTACGAGTGTCGTGAATAAGAAACAAGATACGACCGTCGGTATTCCACTCCCTCTCGAACTAAAAATAGATCCGAAATCAAACCTCAATCCGAAATATAACCTTTCTTCGTTCATCGTCGGATCGTCGAACGAGCTCGCGCACGCCGCGATACAAGCGGTCATAAAAGATGTCGGAAAAAAATATAATCCTCTTTTTGTGTATGGCGGGGTCGGGCTTGGAAAGACCCACCTCCTTCAAGCGGCGGGAAATGAAATTATACGCACATATAAAAATCAGATCAGTGTGTTGTATGTTACTTCGGAAAAATTTCTGAATGATGTCGTTGCCGCCATTCGAAACAAACGAATGGAGGATATGAAAAAAAAATACAGAGATGTCGATGTACTTATCATCGATGATATACAGTTCATCGGAGGAAAGGCGACTACCGAACAGGAGTTCTTTCACACGTTCAATGCGTTGTACGAGAATAATAAACAAATAATTCTTTCTTCCGACAGGGCGCCGTCCGCGATCCCAACACTTGAAGAGCGTCTTCGTTCGCGTTTTGAGGGAGGAATGATTGTCGACATCGTATATCCGGATTACGAAATGCGTCTCGCTATACTAAAAACAAAAATACAAAACCAAAACATCACACTCGACGAGAAAACGATAGAGTATATCGCATCGAAAGTACAAAGAAACATCAGGGAACTTGAGGGGGTTTTGAATAAGGTTGTGTTTTATATACAGTACAAAAACACCTCCATAGACCAGAAAAAGCTTGATGAGATAATAAACGAAACGACACAAACAACGTCAAAAAATCTAACCGCGCAGGAAATCATAAAATCCGTCGCCGACTTCTTTGAGGTTCCGGTAAACGATCTCATAAACAGAAGTAGAAAAAAAGAGGTGGTGGAACCGCGACAAATAGCAATGTATCTTCTCCGCGAAATTTTAAAACTTTCATACCCCCACATCGGGGAGAAGCTTGGAAAAAGGGATCATACTACTGTCATTCACGCGTGTGAAAAAATATCGAAAGACATCATGCAAAATTCACAGTTAAACCAAAAGATACTCCTCATAAAAGAACGTCTGTTTAAAACTTAGGGATAACTCGTGGAAAAGCTCCGCATAAGGAGAGGAGGTGGTGGTGAAATACCAAGATACGCGCATTATCGGAAAAATATATCCACACACGGCACATACCAAAAAACAAACTAAACACAACAAAAAAATAACTTATACACATATCCACAGCACTACTGCTACAACTATCTTATATATATGAAAATAATAGTATTAAAAAGTAATTTTCTCGAAGCTCTTACCGCCATAGAACGCGCGGTGGGGTCCGGTGCAAATTTACCCATATTAAAAAACTTTCTCTTGCGTGCGGAGGGTTCACGGATACTCGCGGTGAGTACAAATCTTGAGCTTGCTATCACGTACTCCTTTTCGGGAAAAGTCGTGGAAAGTGGAGATGTGGTGATTCCTTTTTCGGTTCTGTATTCCATCATACGGAACATAAATTCGGAACGAATTACGCTTGAATTAAAGAATAAAAAGATCCTTATAACGACCGATAATTATGAAGCGACGATTCAGGCGTACGATTCAAAGGAGTACCCAATTATTCCGAACGTACACGAGGAATCTTCAAAAATTACAATGTCGGCAAAAAATCTCGTAAACGCCCTTGAGAATACGATTGTGGCGACACAATATTCGGAGATACGTCCGGAGATTAGCGGTATTTTCGCCAAAATTGACTCTGGAACGGTCTTTTTTGTAGGAACGGACAGTTTCCGTCTTTCCGAAAAAAAGATCGAAGAAATGCATTATTCCGAAGGATCTGCCGACACGAAAGCGATAATTCCCTTACGCACTGCGGAAGAGGTGATACGAATAATGGCGACGCAAGGGGAAAATGATGTAGCAATCAGATTCGATACGACGCAGGCGCTGTTTAAGACCGAAAACGTGGAAATCATATCGCGTCTTATAGACGGAAATTTTCCCGAATATAAACCTATTATTCCATTACACACAAATATCGAAGTTGTCGTGTCCCGTCATGAATTTGTAAACGCAATAAAACTCACAAGCGCCTTTTCCGGAAAAATGAACGACATCACATTCGCTATCGGAGAGAATGGGAAATATATAGAACTTTCCTCATCCGATGCGAGTACCGGTCAGAATGTATATAAAGTACCCGCAAAAATAAAAGGAGACAAAACCATTCTGGTTTTTAATTGGAAATATCTTATCGAGGGAATAAAAATATTTTCTACGGAAGAAGTGATCATCGGCATTAATGCTCCCGAAAAACCGGTAAAAATAAGAAGCGCAGGAGATCCTTCACTTTTATACGTGGTGATGCCTATAAAGAGTTAAGACGAATAAAATACCGCGCGCTCCGTATGTTCAAATCCACTTTCATTCGTCACTTTGAGCTCTATTGAATTTTGTGGTTGCAACTTTCCGTTATAGTAAAAATAGTAGCTAAACTTTTTTCCATATATCTCGAATCCGTTTACCGGAGTCGAATTTATGAGTAATTCCACTTTTTTAAGTCCGGACTCGGAGAACAACTCCGCCTTTACTGTTATTGGTGCCGCTTGAAACGATCCGTTTTCCGGAGAGAGGTTTGATATTTTTATATCATTAACGCCGTCAGTCTTTTTTTCCTGGTTGTACACGGAATTAAACGGTATGGAAAGATTAAAACCGGAGAATGCGGACACATTTGTTTTTGCCCAATTTTGCACAGACGCTTCCCAGTTCTGATATTGAGAATCGTTCTGTGGGTTTTCAGGAAACGGTCCGAGCGGATCATTTTTGTCCACATAGAAGAGTATTGAGTGTATCTGCGGATATACCGCGCCTCCGATCGACGGTTTCCATATATAATCCCCGTTTATCATCGGTTTTGGAGTATAGGGTACTTCGTCCGGTTTTGTAAACGATTCTTGTTGGTATTTCGGAAGCGCTTCTTTCAAAAAGGCGCTCCAGATAGGTACCGCGGCAAGAATACTGCTTCCTTGTCGGATCATGGCGTCGTTGTTGTTATTTCCAGCCCACACACCAACGACAAGCGACGGAGTATATCCAATAGTCCATGCGTCTCTGTGATCTTCAGATGTCCCTGTTTTCAAGGCAATATCATGTCCGGGAAAAATGGTATATACGATACTACTTCCGAATATCGGTTGACGTAATTCTGGTTTTGAAAGAATGTTCGTAACAAGTCGCGGATATTGGGCGTCGATGACGCGCGACGATTCATCGTGATATTCTTCGAGTGTATTTCCCGACGAATCTTCCACTTTTAGTACGGACACCTGCGCGTGACGAACCCCCTCTTGAGAGAGTGTGGCGTATGCGTTTACAATATCCACAAGTTTCACCTCACCTCCACCAAGCACCAACGAAAGTCCGTACCGCCATGTTTCTTTAAGCGTGGTGATGCCAAAATTGTGAATATTCTTCAAAGAATCGTTGAGTCCCGCAAGATACAACATCTTTACCGCGGGAATATTCAGGGACTGCGCAAGCGCATTTTCGATCGCAACAGGACCACGCGTCAGACCATCGAAATTTTGCGGCGCGTACGTATTTTCTCCACCACGCGTATCAAATTCCGTAGGGAGATCGAAAAGTATTGTTTTTGGGGAATATCCTTTTTGGAACCCGGTCATGTATACAAAAGGCTTTAATGCCGACCCTGGCTGACGGAGTCCTTGTGCGGCAACATTAAAATTTCCGTCGTTTTCAAGATCGAAGTAGTCGCGCGATCCAACGAGAGCGAGTATCTGTCCTGTTTTCGGGTCTTGGGCGACAAGTGCCGCGTTTCTACTTCCATATGCCACCTCGTTGTTCTTTGAGCCGTCGTACACGGTTTTTTCGGCCGCCTTTTGAAGATCCCAATCGAGCGTTGTGATAACCTTAAGCCCACCATTCATAACAACACCTTCTCCGTATTTATTCACAAGATATTCTTTCACCATAAGGGAAAAGTGCGGCGCCTCTATCGATCCGATGGAAGGAGGCATAAATTCCACCTCTTTCTTTTTTGCCTGTTCTCCAATCTCTTTTTTTATAAAACCAGCCTCGCTCATGCGGTCGATAACATAATTTTTTCTTTCCAAGAGCTCTTTCGTGTGTGTTCCCCACGGAGAATAGTAGCTCGGAGCCTGAAGCATCGCCGCAAGTGTTGCCGCCTCTTCAAGCGAGATGTTTTTTGCCGACTTTCCAAAATATACCCTACTCGCGGCTTCAATGCCGTAGGCATTCGATCCGTACGGAATTTGATTGAGATAAAAATAGAGAATTTGATCTTTGGAATATTGTGATTCAAGCTCTACCGCCAATATGATTTCGCGCAACTTTCTGATAATCGTTTTTTCCGGGGAAAGGAGGGCGTTCTTCGCGAGTTGCTGACTTATTGTCGATCCTCCTTGCGCAAATCTCCCTTCTTTCAAATTTACCACCGTTGCCCGTACAATAGCCTTCCAGTCGAACGCGGGTTGGTTGTAAAAATTCGCGTCTTCCGCGGCAAGCGTTGCCTGTTTTGCTACGTCGGGTATTTCTTCGAAAGGAATGATGGTGCGCCGCTCTTCCCCGTGCATTTCATAAAGAAGATTCTTTCCGGTTCTATCGTATATTTTTGTTGATTGGCTTATTTTTCTCGTACCGAATTGTTCCGGAGAGGGGAGATCTTTAAGAAGTATGATCGCATATATAGCGACAGCGATTGCGCATATTCCGGCGCATCCCCACAAAACAAAAAACGGAATATTTGTTTTTTTTCTTTTTATATTTTTTTTCTTCTTTATGTGCAACATACGATATGTGACGTGTTTTCATTATACCCTTCACGCTGTCTTTTAAAAAACACCAAACCCCGCACCGATGCGGGGTTTTAAAAAAGAAAAACAACTAATACTCCTCCTCTTCCTCGTTTCCGAGATATACATCGTCGTCCTTCTCTTTTTCTTCTACAACAACGTCGTCATCTTCCCAGTCTTCCCCGTCGTCAACGAAGATATTTTCGTCGTCTGATTTTTTCATTTTTAAAACTTAAGACACGTATCTCACGACCTTTTCTCTGTTTTTTTAGCAGAGAATATGTATTTCAGGGTTAGTATACACAACACTATTTCAAAGTCAACGATTATTTGGGGAAACAAAAAACGGGGCGGCGATCGCGATCGCGAGGGCGTCGGTTATGTCATCAAGCATTTTTTTTGTTTCAATGTGTAGTGCGATCCCGACCATTTTTGAGACCGCTTCTTTTGAGGCGTTTCCGCTTCCCGCCACCGCGAGTTTTATCTGATTTGGTGTAAGCTCAACGAGCGTTGTTTTTGTTTCCGCTATTGTTTTTAATATGACACCACGCGCGTGCGCCAC
>JAJZPU010000014.1 GCA_021811055.1 bacterium | reverse complement strand
TTGGATTGCTTTCAGGTTTTCTACATCTTCTTTTTCCAAGGAAAGCTGATCTTTTTGTTCGAGAAGATCCTGACGCAACTTCGTTATGTTTTCGAGCGATACGCGAAGATTATCCTGTACCAGCGCTATATCGTTCAGCGTCCCGAAAAAATCGGAAAGCTTGTTGTTTGCGAGGAGAATCGTAATAAGATTCTGGGTATCCGTTTCATGCACGTTTCGTATTGCCTCCGCGAGTGCCTCCTTGTGAGTGTCTATTTTGTTTTCGGTGCGGTTTATTTCTTTTTGCGTTTCGGTGATCTCGTCGTTTATTTTTGTGATGCTTACATTCACCGCTTTTATTTGAAGATTAAGTTTGCTTATTTTCGCATTGAGTGTATAAATTTCGTTTTGGAGCGTATTTCCCTGTTTCTTATATGTGTCGATCGTCTTTTGTGTTTCTTCGATTTGTTTCTCGTATTCCGCAAGCTGACGCTCAAGTTCGGCGCGTTCCGCCTGAGTATCTTTTAGTTGTTGTTCTTCCTCCTGTGCCGCCGCAAAGTAGTTCTGTGGTGCGTTCACCGAACCGGTGAAAAAGAAAACGAGCACCGCTCCTACGGAAAAAAACCGTACCAGGAAGGTAAGGGGGATTCTTACATATGTTACTTTGGAAAGAATTACTCTTTTTTCTATATCTTTCCGTATATCGGCGGATATTCGCCGCTTTTCTCCGCGTTCCTTCATACGATGATTAGTATATCGTATTTTTTATCTTCATGCCACAAAAAACCCCGCCAGTCCATGGACTGGCGGGGTTTATCTGTTTATTTATTTTTCCTCCTTTTCTTTCTCTGCTGGCGTTGTCGTCGGGGTTTCTTCCGTTTCCGCCGGCGTCACAACCACTTCTTCTTCCTTTTCCTTCTCGGTTACGGTGACGAGCACAGTGTCTTCCGGAATCTTTATTTTTACTCCCTTTGGTATAACGATGTCTTTTACTTCGATAGATTGTCCCGAATTTTCGAGGGGAGTGATGTCCACGACAAATTCGTGCGGAATATCCTCGGGGAACGCTTCAATTTCAATTTCGTCGAGAATTTTCACTATAATAAATCCGTTTTTTATCGCCATATCCGTCCCGGTGTAGGTGACAGGAATCGCCACCTGGATTTTTTCATCCTTCCGTACGGCACGAAAATCAATTGCGATGAAATTTTGTGAAAGTCTGTGTCGCTGTACTTCGGAAATAAGCGCGGCTATTTTTTCTTTTTCATCGATAACAAGCGTGATGATGGTGTTTTCTCCCGCGGCGGCATACAATTTCTGGAATTCTTTTGCGGGAACACTCAAGTGTTTGTTTTCAACACCGCGCCCAAAAAGTTCCGCGGGAACAAGTCCCTGCGCCCGTATTCCCTCGGCTTTCTTTCCGAGTGCTGTCCGTGTATGTGCGTGAAGTTCCATAGCCATAATAGAAAGTTATTTTTTCGTGACCGTTTTTTTCGTACGGGTTTTTTTCTCGGTTTTCGGTTTTATCTTCAACTGACGTGTCTTGAATCGCTCCACGCGTCCCGCGGTATCGATGAGCTGTTGGGATCCCGTGTAAAACGGATGACACTTGCTGCAGATTTCAACTTTTACTTCCTGTTTTGTGCTTCCGATCTTCATTTTATTGCCGCAGGCGCATACGAATGTTGCGTCTTTGTGGTAGACCGGATGTAAATCTTTTTTCATATAAATCACGGCTATTATTGCATGTATTTTCAGAGATGGCAACCCTTGTGGCGATATGTATTGAATGTGCCAATTTTTAGCAATATAAAGGGTTGACACTTTTTATAAATCCCGTATACTTCTACCTGCGATTGGAAAGACCGTATTTTTACAGTTAAATAGCACTCTACATCCAATAGAGTGCACGCAACCTAAAAAGAAATTTTTTAGTTGTCCCAATCTTATTTTTTAGAGGATTTGATCCTGGTCCAGGATGAACGCTGGCGGCGTGGATAAGGCATGCAAGTCGAACGAACTTTGTGCGAAGCACAAGGAAATGTCTAAGCACGAAACCCTAAATCCTAAACAAATTCAAAACCCTAAATTCGAAATTCAAAAATATGTATTGTTTTAGAATCTTGGAATTAGAAATTTGTTATTGTTTAGAGTTTAGAAATTAGTATTTAGAATTTCTTGTGCTTTGCACAATGTTAGTGGCGAACGAGTTAGTAACACCTTGGTATGTACCCCAGAGTCAGGCATAATTCGCCGAAAGGCGAACTAATTCCTGATGGTCTCGCAAGAGTAAAGACGCAAGTCGCTTTGGGATCGGCCTAGGCCCGATCAGCTAGTTGGTGAGGTAATAGCTCACCAAGGCTACGACCGGTAGGGGAGGTGAGAGCCTGTTCCCCAACGAGGAAACTGAGATACGGTTCCTACTCCTACGGGAGGCAGCAGTCGAGAATATTCCACAATGGGCGAAAGCCTGATGGAGCGACGCCGCGTGGAGGATGAAGCATTTCGGTGTGTAAACTCCTTTTCCGCCGGAGAAAGTCGCAAGACTGATAGTACGGCGGGAATAAGTGGCTGCAAACTTCGTGCCAGCAGCCGCGGTAATACGAAGGCCACAAGCGTTATCCGGATTTATTGGGCGTAAAGGGCGCGTAGGGGGCGCTGGAAAGTCTGCGGTTAAATCTCGGGGCTTAACTCCGAAATCGCCGTGGAAACTTCCGCGCTAGAGAGCGTTAGAGGTGGATGGAACGCACGGTGTAGGGGTGAAATCCGTTGATATCGTGCGGAACACCAAAGGCGAAGGCATTCCACTGGGACGTTTCTGACCCTGAGGCGCGAAAGCGTGGGGAGCAAAAAGGATTAGATACCCTTGTAGTCCACGCCCTAAACGATGCAGACTAGTTGTCTCGAGTATCGACCCTCGGGGTGACGTAGCTAACGCGTTAAGTCTGCCGCCTGGGAAGTACGAGCGCAAGCTTAAAACTCAAAGGAATAGACGGGGACTCGCACAAGCGGTGGGGCATGTGGTTTAATTCGATGGTAAACGAGACACCTCACCAGGGTTAGAAATCCCGACGAAGATATTCCGAAAGGGGTATTGTCCGCAAGGACGGCGGGACAGGTGCTGCATGGTTGCCGTCAGCTCGTGCCGTGAGGCGTTCCCTTAAGTGGGGTAACGAGCGCAACCCTTTCCCTGTGTTATATTTGTCACAGGGGACTGCCGTCGTATAGACGGAGGAAGGCGAGGATGACGTCAAATCAGCATGGCCCTCTGATACCCTGGGCTACACACATGCCACAATGGTCAATACAATGGGCTGCCAAGCCGTAAGGCGGAGCTAATCCCACCAAAATTGGCCCCAGTTCAGATTGAGGGCTGCAACTCGCCCTCATGAAGTAGGAATCGCTAGTAATCGCGGATCAGCACGCCGCGGTGAATACGTTCTCGAGTCCTGTACTCACCGCCCGTCAAGTCAGCGGAGCTGGGAGTGGGTGAAGACTACACTCGTGGTTCAGCCTAAGCTCAGTGATGAGGACTAAGTCGTAACAAGGCACGGGTAGCGGAAGCTGCTCGTGGATCAATTAATTTTGTCGATTACAAATCATCGAACGCAATTCGCTAGTTTGTTAAAAAAGTGGCGGATCGCATTCGTTTGGTCTGTGATGCTTTTTCCAAAAGTACTACACAAGAGGTGCCGATCTCTTTCAAAAATGTCGGCGGCGCGATTGGGGCAGCTAAAAAGTTTCTTTTTTTCTAGAAGTCGGCAAACGCCGGCTTTTTAGTTCTAAATTTTTGTTAATTCACTCAATGTAGTCCTTGTAGTCCTTTGCGCATTTTCCCTCGCTCGGGCGCTCCGGGCCGCTAGGCCGAGTCATACCCTCGTTCGGGAAAACACGCGAGTGGTATAAATCATCAGTTTTCGGTTATTGGTTTGTGATCTTTTCTCCATATCTGATTTTTTGAATACATTACAACAATATGTAGTTGTGTGTTGCAAGTCGTTTAGTTATAATCTTCGTATGGCAGATGCAAAGACGATACTTCTTGTTGAAGACGAACCTCTTCTTGGAAACTTGCTCCGGCAACGCCTTGAACGGGAAGGGTTTATCGTATTTCACGCAAAAGATGGGAGCCAGGGGCTTGAATATTTGAAAACTAATACCCCCGATCTTGTGCTTCTCGATATCATTTTACCAAAGGTGTCCGGGTTTGAGTTTATGAAGCAAGTACAGTCCGATTCCCAATATAAAAAACCTCCGATTGTTATTATCTCGAATCTTGGGCAGGATACAGATCTTGAGCGGGGACAGGCGCTCGGGGCTATCGGCTATTTTGTGAAGGCACGTGTTTCCATGGAAGATCTTGTCGAGAAAGTGAGAGATTTCCTTACTTCTCAGGGGAGTGAGTGAGTGATATATCTATTATTTTTTTGTTTCCGATGATTGTATAGTGTATAATATAAATACAATATAGAAAGGTCGTTTTTTTTGAATAAACAATGAACACAACAAAAAGAGGATTTACTCTCATTGAGCTCCTCGTTGTTATCGCGATTCTTGCGGTTCTTGCAACAGCGGTGGTTGTAATCCTGAATCCTGCGCAGCTTATCAAGCAGGGAAGGGACTCGACGCGCATTTCAGACCTTGCGGCGTTGCATAGTGCGATTGCTTTGTATCTTTCCGATGTGACGACCGCGAATCTCACGACAACATCGACATGCACCGTTGGAACGACACAGCCTGGCGGTGTGGCACTTTCCTGTGCTACAAATGCGACAACAGTGACGACTGGTTCCGGATGGGTATCTGCGAATTTCGGCGCTATTTCATCCGGTTCACCGCTTTCACGGCTTCCGCTTGATCCGGTAAATGATTCGACATATTTTTATGCTTTCGAAAGTGTTGCATCTCCGACGAATACATTCGAGATCGATGCGATGATGGAAAGTAATAAATATTCTTCCTCGACGACCGCCACAAGCGTTACGTTGAACGTGAAAGACGGAGGGAATAACGATAACTGGTACGAGATCGGGAATGATCCGGGATTAGATCTTTTCTAGAATTACTTCAACAACCCCGCCATTCCATGGAATGGCGGGGTTTTGTTATAATTTGTATATTCTATGGAATATATTGTTGTGTATGTATCACTTAGCATCCTGTTTTTCGGATTTTGTATACAATTTTTTACACAGAAAAAAAACATCAATTTTTTTATCGCACACAGGAAAACAATAGGTGTAGCATTTCTTTTTTCCGGAGCCTTATTTATTCTCGGATATTATTTTTTTTCCGTGTTTTTACAATATATTGCATGGAAAACCGCAATGCCTCCCGCGCGTTTTCTTGTACCTCCTTATCGTGGCATAGAATATGTTTTTTCTTTCGTATTTATTAGGTCGCTTTTTTATTATGTGTTTTCGGCAATCGGCGCGGCGGCTGTTTTTTGTGTGTTGCGGTATATGAATAAAAAACGCGGAGATGTCTTCTTTGAAGACGATGAATTATTATATGCCTGCCTCGCTATTTTTCTTCTCGGATTTCCTGGGTGGAACTATCTTTGGATGTGGTATGGAATTGGAATTTTCGTTATCACATTTTTTGTATCGTTTTTGAATCCGCGTATTCGCCGGGGAGAAGACAGGTTTTCTATGTATTTTTTGTGGCTCCCACTTGCAATTATTGGTATACTTATAATGGAATTTGTGAGAATGATAGTATAGGTTTTTATTTAGTATATTGTCGCTTGATATTTCCGCTCGGGCTGTCTCCGGGGCGACGCCCAAGTCCTAGCCTTCGCGAAAACATCAAACGACGATAGGCAAGATTTTATTTTTCATGATCTCTCTCCCATCACAACAAATAAAGGAAATGCTTTCACAGGCGGGCATCATTGATGCCGCAACGTTTGATGCACTCAAAATCGAAGCGGACCGGAAGCGCCAGAATGTTATTGATCTTCTTATTTCACAAGGACTTTTGAACAAGGACTATTTTTTTTCATTGCTTGCAAAAACGCTTGGGTTTGAACGGGTGAACCTCGGCATCGAAAAAATAGACGAAGAGGTGATGCGTCTTATCCCCGAAGAAATTGCCCGACAGAGACGGATGGTAGTATTTAAAAAGGAGACCGATGGGACATACGACGTTGCCATGGATAATCCGACCGATCTCGAGACGATCGACTTTTTGTCGCTGCGGCTTAAGGGAAAAATACGTCCGTTTCTTGCGACCGATGAGGACTTGAACCGCGGATATATTCTGTATCATAAACAGCTCACACAGGATTTTAAAAAAATAATAGACGATAGTATCAGGGAATCACTTCGGATAAAAACAAAAGGAGATCTAAAAGAGGCGGCACAGGACGTTCCTATTGTTGCCATTGTCGATAATCTTCTCGAATATGCCGTGTCATCGCGCGCATCTGATGTGCACTTTGAAGCACTCGACGATGTGGTGCTTGTACGGTTTCGCGTCGACGGCGTGTTGCATGAAATAATCAGAATGCCGAAAGAAATTCACCCCGCGATCATCGCGCGTATGAAGATCCTTTCGGGGTTGCGCGTTGACGAGCATATGCATCCACAGGATGGACGATTCCGCCATAAAATAGGGGACGGACTCGTGGATATTCGTGTTTCGGTGATTCCGACATTCTACGGAGAAAAGGTGGAAATGCGTATTTTGAATGCGGCACAGAAACCGATTTCTCTCGGGGAACTCGGTATGTTCGAGGATACGATAAAATTCATTGAGGAAGGTATTAAAAAAACGTACGGCATGGTGCTTGTTTGCGGACCTACCGGATCGGGAAAAACCACCACCTTGTATTCGGTATTGAACATTTTAAATCGTCCGGAAGTGAACATTGTGACTGTTGAAGATCCTATCGAATACGACATGCGTTATGTGAACCAGACACAGGTAAATGCCGCGGCGGGCATCACTTTCGCGTCGGGACTTCGCTCCATTCTTCGTCAAGATCCGAATATTATTATGGTCGGTGAAATCCGCGATGCCGAGACGGCAAATATCGCCGTGCAGGCGGCACTTACTGGGCACCTCGTCCTCTCAAGCATCCACACGAACGATGCCCCGACGGTCATTCCGCGTTTCATTGATATGAGCGTGCCGCCGTTTCTTGTTTCCGCGGTTGTGAACGTCATTTGCGCACAGCGTCTTGCACGAAAAATACACGTTGATTGCATCGAATCATATGTGCCCGACGAGGAAACGACAAAAGCGCTCGAACGAGAATTTGTTGCGGCGAACGTGGATCAGGATATCGTACGTATTCCGCGTATGCTCTATCGAGGGAAGGGGTGCGCCGCGTGCAATTTCACCGGATTTTTAGGGCGCGTTGGTATTTTCGAAGCAATGAATGTTACGGAAAGTATACGGAAGCTCATTATAAGTTCCGATTTTAACCTCGATAGTCTGCGTACTACCGCTCGACAGGAGGGAATGATCACAATGTTTGAAGACGGACTCCGAAAGGTGGAGGTGGGACTTACGACGCTTGAAGAGGTATTGCGCGTTATTCGGGAATAGTTCCAAATTATTAGTTCCTCGATTACAATAGAATCATCATGCAATTTCGTTATATAGCGTCACAACCTGACGGGAAGATAGTGGAAAGTGAAGTCGAGGCCCACGACATGCAGGAGGTGCTTACCATGATCGCGGGACAGGGATTGAAGCCGGTAAGCGTGAAGCCTGTCGGAGCAAAAAAAGGAGGGTTGAAAAGAGATATATTCGGTGGAGGAATTTCCCTTACCGATCAGGTGTTTATTTCAAAATATCTCGCGCTCATGTTGAAGATCGGCACGGGACTTTTACAAGCGATCAATATTCTTATCGACGATTTTTCGAAACCATCGGTTCGCTCTTTCCTTCTTGAGGTGAAATCGAATCTTGAAAAGGGCGCGCCGTTTTATACCGCATTCGCGAAATATCCGAAGGTGTTCAGTCAGGTGTATGTAAATTCCATAAAAGCGGGAGAAGCGTCAGGAAGTCTTGAATCGATATTTGAAAATCTTGCTACCTCACTTTCAAAGGAGAAGGTGCTTCGCGACCAGATAAAAAGCGCCTTATTTTATCCGCTCATTCTTCTTGTGGCGTCCGTCCTCATTCTTGTATTTCTTGTTATATTCGCGCTTCCTAAAATAGCAAAAGTGTTTTCCGAGAGCGGATTCGAACCGCCATTATTCTCGAAGGTGGTTTTTTCCGTGGGACTCTTTTTCGGAAATTTCGGAGGAGTCATACTCACGGCGCTCGCGATACTCGCCGTCATCTTTTTCGTTCTCTACAGGACGTCGTTTGTATTCAAAAAATTTATATTAAGCATCGCCTTCAATCTGCCGCTCATAAAAGAAGTGGTAAAAAAGGTATCCATTCAGCGGTTTGCGGCGACACTTTCGTCGCTCATTAAAGCGGGAATGCCGATCACGGATGCGCTTGAGATAACCGCGGATTCGATCACGCAGATAGAAATGAAGGAAGCGCTTGTGAGAATTTCCCGTGAAGGAATCGCGAAAGGACTTACGGTGGGGGAGGCATTCAAACGGGAACCGTTCTTTCCGAAAACAGTGGTAAATCTCATCGCCATTTCCGAACGCGCGGGACACATTGAGGAAGTGCTCCAAACGCTCGCGGATTTTTATACGAGTGAGATAGACAGCTCCCTGAAAACACTCGTCGCGTTTTTGGAGCCGCTCATGCTTATGGGTATCGGACTTGTCATCGGTGGTATCGCGCTCGCAATCGTCATTCCTATATACCAGCTGACCATTCAATTTTAAACGCGGATATATGCTGAATATGCGGATATTTCGCGAATCAAGAGAAAAAAAAATTCTCACGAGAAATGGGTTCACTCTTATTGAGGTTCTTGTCGTTGTCGCGGTGAGCGCGGTCATCGCAACGGGGGGATTCGTGATGTTTTCCGGATATCAGAAAAACCAGAACATCAAACTGACACTCAGTGAACTTGCCGCGACCATTCGTGATATCCAGAAACGTTCGGTGACGCAGGAGAACGGGAAACAGTGGGGAATACGTCTTTCAAACGGCGTTTCCGATTCATTTCAGACATGGAGCGGACTTTCTTATGCGTCGGGGACGCCCGATCAGACCTATTCGCTGAAACGGAATATACAATTCGGGAATCCGCCCTCCGGATTCACGACGGATCTTATATTTCAGGCGATGACGGGCATTCTGGGGGGAGACCGCATTGTTACGGTAAATTCGGGCGCGGGAGCGCTTGTCGGTGATGTGATTATAAATACTCGGGGCAAAGTGACGACTCGCGTTGAAAAAGGACTTGTGGGGTACTGGCATTTCGACGAGGGAACATCGACTGTTGCGTATGACGCATCAGGAAACGCAAATAACGGAACGCTCACGAATGGTCCGACGTGGCAGTCGGGTGTAAATTGCAAGGCGGGGGAATGTTTGAATTTCAACGGGACGAATAATTATGTGCAGGTTTTAAATATGAATTCTCTTCCTCTTGACTCACACGCAAGAAGCATGACGGGGTGGATTAAAACAAATGGAACACAATCGGGGAGGATTGTATATTTTGGATATGGCGGAGCGACGACCGACCTTGCTTTTAATTTAGCATCAGGCGTCAGTAATGACGGGAAGATATATTTTATAGGGTACGCGGATGATCTTGCGGGAAGCACGGTAATAGGAGATGGAAATTGGCACTTCATTGCGGTTACTTATGACGGTACGACGGTGACGTTGTATGTAGACGGTAAATTTGATTCGAGCGCCGCGAAACCAAATCTCAACACTTCAAATGTCAACACATATCCGCTCGTTATAGGGCGACAGAGTTATCCCGATACGTTGAATTATTGGTATCAAAACGGATGGATCGATGAGGTTCGCGTCTATAACCGCGCACTTTCGGCACAGGAAGTTTTGGATATATATAACGACCTTAAATAAAATTTTGTAATTTTTAATTTCCAATTTTTTAAACAAACTATAACTTTCAATGCTTGAAACATTATTTATAAAATTCAAAAAATTAAAAATTAAAAATTCGCATACTCTATGTATGCGGAGTGGGCAGTCCCTCATCGAAGTTCTTATCGGTCTCACTATCGGTGCGCTTCTTATCGGTACCGCCGCGATGGGAGTTGCTTTTATGCTTCGCTCAACATCCGCGAACGATAACTTACAGATGGCCTCCGGAATGGTGCAGGCATCGCTCGACAAAGCGCGGGCGTTTGCGGGCGCGAATTGGCAGAATATTTACGGGCTCACAAAGGGAACGAGTACCACCTATTTTTTGAATTCCTCAAGCACGGAATTCTTTCTCGTTGAAGGGAAGGAGGGTGTTGTGGGGACCGATGTCGTAGATGGGCTTGTGGGGCGCTGGGGATTTGATGAAGCGACGGGAACCGTAGCATACGACATGAGTGGAAATAATAATAATGGAACGCTCATAAATAATCCGACGAACGCGACTTCTACATGTAAAATTGGATACTGTTTGAATTTTAATGGCACTTCTCAATATGTTTCCGTACCGAGTGTTGACACATTTGATCTTGTGGGAACCGGAAGTATTATCGCGTGGATAAAAATAGATTCTACTTGGGTAGGGTCGTTGTATCCGAATGTTGTTAGTAAGGGCGCAAACGCCGGATGGGACACCGGAGGATGGAGTCTTTTTGTTTTTAACCCAATTTCAGATAGACGCATCGGTGTTGGTTTTAGAAACGGAGTAACTACAAAATCCGTTTCCTTTACGAACACACTAACAGATCAATGGGTACAAATTGCGGGGATTTGGGACGGTTCCTATATATATCTCTATGAAAATGGAGTTCAAAAGGCGTCTTCAACACAGACAATAAGTCCACAAATAACAACATACCCAGTAACAATAGGAAGGGATAACGGAAGTCAGTACTTTGACGGATCGGTTGATGATGTTCGTATTTATAACCGCGCACTTTCCGCGGATGAGGTAAAGCGTATGTACGAAAGTAGTGTTTTCTCCCGTTATTTCACTGTTGAAAATGTCTGCCGCACGAATGACGCATCAAGCACGGTAAGTGGTGTCACGCCGTGCGGAAGCGGATCACTCGAAGATCCCTCGACACAGAAAATCAGTTCTGTGGTAGAGTGGATCGCGAGCACGGGAGCTACAAATCTCACTCTTGTTGATTATATTACCCGATGGAAAAACGCAATCTTTCAGCAGACCGACTGGTCGGGAGGGAGTGGGGATGACGCAATATATACCGAACCCGGAAGCGGATATTCGAGTTCAACGAATATTGACAGCGGATCGGGATTGATTCGTCTGCATGGGATTTAATCTTACTATCTACGCATTGTGGTTGCGGGCATTTCGCCATTTTGCATTCTCGTGAGTAACACGGAGATATGTTTTTTCATTTCTATATTTATTCTATAATTACAGTACGGAACTCATTATGCAGAAGAAAGTTAATTTTAACGAAAATCTTGAAAAGGGGCTTGAAAAGATAGGTCACCGTGTCGCGGAAAATATCGAGCATCAGGAATTACAGACTCTTCCCGAACGCGAAGCGATAAAGAAATCTATCCAGTCGATCGCAGAAGTCATTTCTCCCGCCACCCCACCCGTTCCTGTACAGAGCTCGGGACAAAGTGTGTCGTCTCCCCATCTTCCCACGTATATGAATAACAGCGCGACCGATGAAGATATAAAACAGACGGTGGAGCGTCTCGTGGATATCGCACTCGGTGATAATTTGGAAAAAGCGGTAAGGGAATCAAGGAAATATCCCGCATTTATCGAAGATGCGTTTCATGATGCACTTGTCGATAAACTCGTACCGGAACTGAGGGAAAAGGGAATCTTAGGAAAATGACGATCTCACTTATTTTTTTCGGTGCGGCGTTCATTATTGTGGTTGGGGTGCTTATTTTCACTCACATCGAAAACGGAAGAAAGTTGCGGGCGCTTATCGGGATGAAACTGCTTCTTGTGCGACTTCCGCGCGCTTCTTCGGAAGGCAAGGATCTTATCGAAGAGATAAATTTTTCGGAACAATTTTTCAGCGGGCTTGTCGCGCTTAAGGAACCTGTCGTATTTGAGGTTGCGGTACCCTACATCGGAGAGGAAATTCATTTCTACGCATCGCTTTCAGAACGTCATGTGCCCGTACTGGTGCGACATATCCAATCCATCTGGAAGGACGCTCAAGTGGAAGTTTCCGACGATTATAATATATTCAACCATTCGGGTGTTGTTTCCGGAGCGACCGTATCCCAGAAAAGAATTTATGCGTATCCGGTCAGAACGTATCGAGAACTTGGAGCGGATACGTTTTCTTCCATAGTCGGAGGACTCGCGAAAATAAATGAAATGGGAGAGGGGGGTGCCGTCCAATTCGTGTTGCTTCCGGCGGGAAACGAAGAGAAGAAGAAGATCTCACGAATGATACGAACCTTAAAGAAGGGGGAATTATTGAATAAGCCCGCATTCAGTCCGCTTGATACGGTGGGATATGTGCATACGGCGGTGGTGCAGGGGACCAAAAATGAGAGGACAAAAGAAAAAGACAAGGAAAAAATAATAGACGAAAACGGCATTAAGGCCCTTGAAGCGAAAATCGAAAAACCGCTTTTTAAGGTGAATGTGAGAATTATAGCCTCCGCACCGAGTCAGACGGTCGCCGATTCCATTGTCGACGGTATCGCCGTCGGATTTTCCCAATTGAGTTCGTCCGAAAAGAATGAATTTGTCGTTTCCCCGCCGAAATCAATGAAAGAATTCGTTCACGGGTTTTCATTCAGATCATTCAATGAATCGGAGCGCATTATTTTGAATACCGAAGAGATCGCAAGTATTTTTCACTTTCCGACACCGTTTATTTCAATACCAAAGATAAAAGAACTTCGTTTCAAGGAGGTGCCGCCGCCGCCCACACTTCCGAAGGAGGGTGTAAAGATAGGAGAGAGTCATTATCGCGGAATGGTGAAAGAGGTGCGTCTGTTGAAGGATGACCGCCGCCGTCATGTGTATGTGCTGGGACAGACGGGAACTGGAAAGTCTGTATTTCTCAATAATCTTTCGGCACAGGATATGCAGAATAAAGAGGGAATTTGTCTCATTGACCCGAATGGTGATGTATTCGAAGACGTACTTGCACGGATTCCGAAAGAGCGCGCACGCGACGTCATTGTGTTCGATCCGGCAGATCTCCAATATCCATTCGGATTGAATATGCTCGAATATGATGAGCGGTTTCCGGAACAGAAGACATTCATCATCAACGAACTTATGGGTATTTTCGATACCTTATACGATCTGAAGACGACGGGTGGCCCCATGTTCGAACAATATACGAGAAACGCACTCCTTCTTCTCATGGATGATCCGCGCGCAGGATATACCATTCTTGAAATTCCGCGCGTTCTTTCCGATGCCGCGTTCCGAAGACAACTTCTTCTGAAATGCACGAATATTATCGCGAAAGATTTCTGGGAAAAAGAAGCGGAAAAGGCGGGAGGCGAAGCCGCGCTTTCGAATCTCGTTCCGTATATTACAAGCAAATTCAATACGTTCATCGCGAACGATTACGTGCGTCCCATTATCGCCCAATCGAAGAGCACGCTACGCTTCAGGGAAATCATGGACGAAGGAAAAATTCTTCTTGTGAATCTTTCAAAGGGGAGGATAGGAGAGATCAACGCGAGCTTGTTGGGCATGATCCTTATAGGAAAGATCACTATGGCGGCATTTTCACGGACGGACATTCCTATGGAAAAACGGAGGGATTTTTATATGTATATCGATGAATTTCAGAATTTTACGACGCCGAGCATCGCCACTATTCTTTCCGAAGCGCGAAAGTACAGACTTTGTCTCACGATTGCACATCAGTTCATCTCGCAACTTTCCGAGAATATCAGAAACGCCGTATTCGGGAACGTCGGTTCCATGGTGATATTCCGTGTCGGTGCCGATGATGCGGAGTATCTCGAAAAACAGTTCGAGCCCGTATTTCAAAAGAGCAACCTTATAAATATCGACAACTTGAACGCGCATATAAAGTTAATCATCAATGGGCAAGTGTCGGCGCCGTTCAATATCGTGATTCCGCTTCCGGAACGAAGTGTTTCCGCAAGTGATGTGGAAGCGCTTCGCGATGCGTCTCGTACGGCGTACGGAAGACCGCGTGATGTTGTTGAGCGCGAGATATACGAACGATTGCGGGGGATCGATAAAAAAGAGGGTTAAAATAAGAATACAGAGGGAGTATACTATTTATTGAAAGTATTAATTATGGAGACAAACACGAAAAAAGATTTTTACCTCGTTACCGTCATTGGATTCCTTGTCGGATGGCTTGTATTGCTTCCGGCGCATAATATAGGACTCTCACTTAGCCCGTTTTTTATCATCGCCTCCGTTATCGGTTTCACGGTTCTTGCTCCAGTCGCACTTTTCGTTTTGAAACTTTTGGGAAGAGTGTGGACCGTATTCGAACAGTTCGGAAAATTTGCCGCGGTAGGAACGTTGAATACGCTTATTGATCTCGGAATCCTGAATCTCTTTATATTCACTACGGGGATTTCCGGCGGATATTCTTACGCGGGGTTTAAGGCGGTTTCTTTCCTTGCCGCCACCACAAACAGTTATTTTTGGAATAAATTATGGACGTTTCAGAGTAAAACTCCAATCACCGGAAGCGAATATATGCGTTTTTTGCTTTTTACGCTCGTGGGAACCCTTCTTAATGTTTCGGTGGCATCCCTCATTGTGAATGGTGTCGGCGTCCCTTCGGGAATGTCCGAAACGCTGTGGGCGAATATCGGCGCGCTCGTTGCCGTCGCGGTTTCTTTTATGTGGAATTTTTTGAGTTACCGTCGCGTTGTATTCTCCGAAAAGAAAAAAGAAAGCGTTTCGTGATCCCATAAAAACGCGGATATCCGCGTTTTTATTTTATTACGGAAGCGGTATAATGAAACAATTATGAGTAAGCCGTTTCTTTCGGTTATTATACCTGCGTTCAACGAAGCAAAACGTTTGCCGCTCACACTCGTCGATATCGACAAACATCTTTCATCCGCGGAATTTTCCTCGGAGATCCTTGTGGTAAGCGACGGTTCAACCGACGAGACCGCAGATATTGTGCGCCGTTTTCAGAGCATAATAAAAAATCTCCGGCTTATCGATAATAAGGAAAATCACGGAAAGGGATGGGTGGTGCGCCAGGGGATGCTCGCGGCGCGGGGGAATTGGCGTTTGTTCATGGACGCCGACAATTCGACATCGGTGGACCAGGTGGAAAAGATGATGCCGTTTTTCAAAGAAAAATACGATGTAGTGATCGGATCACGTGCGATACGCGGGGCAAAACTTCATCCTCCCCAGCCATGGTACCGTCAGATCCTCGGAAAAGGAGGAAATCTCTTCATACAACTTCTCGCGGTTCGCGGGATTTGGGACACACAATGTGGGTTTAAGTGTTTTTCGGAAGAATCCGCCGAGAAAATATTCTCGATATCGAAAATCGACCGGTGGGGGTTCGATGTGGAAGCGCTTGTGCTTGCCAGGGAGTTTGGATACCGAATAAAGGAGATTCCCGTGATATGGGTGAATGATACGCGCTCGACGGTCGGAATGGGAGCGTATGTTTCGACACTTGTCGAAGTAGTGAAGATACGATGGTGGCTTTTGAATAAAAAATACCGATTGCCCGAGAAAAAATGAACAAAAAACAATACTCAGAATTCAGAAAAGATATCATCTCCGGCGACTGGATACTTTTTGTTCCGGGACGGGCGAAGAAGCCGGGGGATTTAAGAAAAAAGAGAGAAAAGAGAAAGACAATTCCTTTTCACGAATGTCGCTTTGAGGATCCGTTCACAAATGTGGATGAACATATTCTTATCGGATATCCGCGAAAAAAAGGCGGAGAAATAAAAAGCGATTGGGATCTTCTTGTTTTAAAAAATAAATATCCCGCGGTGCACCATCTCGAACGAAAAGCGATTCGGCATACCTCGAGATTTTTTGAGGTTGTCGAGGGAGCGGGGCACCACGATCTTATTATCACCCGCGATCACAAAAAAGATTTTCCCGATCTGTCGCGTGAACAGGCATTCCGTGTTCTTACCGCGTTCCGTGATCGATATCTTATGCTGTTTCAGGATAAGAATATTGAATATGTTTCCATGTTTCACAATTGGGGACGTGGCGCGGGTGCTTCAATTTTTCACCCCCACTATCAAATGATGGGAATTCCTATCATTCCTCCGCACATCACACATGTGATGCTTGGTGCGGATCGATATGCCCACACACATTCACGGTGCGCTTTTTGCACGATGATTGCCGAAGAAAAAAAACAGCGCACGCGGATTATTGCGGAAAACGATGCGGCGATTGCGTTTGCCCCATATGCGTCATGGAATGAGTTTCAGGTGAAAATATTACCAAAGAAACATTCGGCGGGTTTTGAGAATACTCTCGACGCAGAACTTCAATTGATTGCGGATATGCTCCAGCTGGTTTTGAAAAAAGTGAAAAAAAATCTCGGTGATCCCGATTACAATTTTTTCATCCATACGGCGCCAATGCACGAAAAGAAAAAATACAAAAAATCATTTCACTGGTACATTGAGGTAATTCCGGTCTATAACACTGCCGCGGGATTTGAATTCGATACCGGCATGCAGATAAACGTGATAAATCCTGATTTTGCCGCGAGAATACTGAGAAAATAAGGTATTTATAAGGGAGGACCCCGCCAGTCTGTAGACTGGCGGGGTTTTATTGACGCCTCAGGTGTGGGGGCGCATAATGATGGCAGAATTTTAGTAACAACATAAGGAGAACTAGTCATGGCACAATATAAGTGGAATGACGATCGTTTGAAAGAAATCTACAACAAGGCGGGGTCCTACTCACAACTTATTGGTGAACTCGGGTTATTTTTTGACGAATCCGTCAAAAATAATGAAGTCTCCAGTAAGGAAAAGAACGGCAAAGGAAGATTCATTGCCGCCGCGCGACGACGAGCAAAAAAGCTCGGAATCGTAAAAGAACACCACAGTCCCAAATATTCATTTAAGTTTTGGGATAAGGAACGGATACAGAAATTCGTTCATGCGGTCCGTGAAGCGGTTCGCGAAAAAACACACCTAAGCGTTTTGCTCGTTGATTTTCCGGAACTTGAAAGTTCGAATATCGTTTATTTTACCATCCAGACGCTTATACCCGGTGGAATAAAAAGAATCCGGAATTCTGTTAGAGCGAGTGGTAGTGTAGAACTCGACGGGGAACGCGATTCCATGACCCAAGAAGAGAACGACACACTTGATGCGCTTCTTGAATTTATAGACACAAAAAGAGTCATGCGTGTCAGTGAGGCCGCGGAACATATTGGAATAAAGAAAGAGGTAATGCTCTCGCTTCTCATAAAATTTTCAGCGAAAGGATTTTTTGTAAACGTTCCAGGCGAACACCATCTTTTCTTTTCTGATCGTGATGGTTTTTACGAACCGGAGGAACTCTACAAGTTAGTTCCGGAAGACGAACAGAAAAGGATAATGAATTTTCTTCATATTGGAACAGTTTCTCTCGAAGGTCTTTCTAAGGATTTATACGCAGGAAGATCTGGAGAAAATTTTCTTGAAGTATTTCTTGAAAATTACAGACAACGCGGACTCATAAGGAAATCGGGTAGATTCTACTCAATTACGGAAATGGGTAAGGAATTCGGTATTGAC
>JAJZPU010000013.1 GCA_021811055.1 bacterium | reverse complement strand
TTTATCCGCGGAAAAAAAAGTGTGATGAGATATCCCGGAATGAAAATAAATGGGAGAACGAGTAGAAAACTCATGATATAATTATACATAATGAATCCCACAATATCAGTGATTCTCCCCTCTCGAAACGAGAAGGAAACCATAGGCCAGTGTATTCGGGAAATAAAAAAGGTTGCTGATGAAAACAATCTTCCGATAGAAATAATTGTTTCCGACTCATCGAACGATGGAACGGAAAAAATCGCCGGAACAGAAGGAGCTCGGGTAATAAAACACGACACGGAAGGATATGGATTTGCAGTTAAGGAGGGGGTAAAGAACGCGAGTGGGGAAATTATCATCTACGCGGATGCCGATAACACGTATCAATTTGGCGACATACCGAAATTTTTAAAGGAACTGGAAAAAAGCGACATAGTGCTCGGGAGTCGCTTCAGGGGAACCATGGAGACGGGGGCAATGCCGCTTCTTCATCGTTTCCTGGGAACACCGCTTTTCAATATGCTTCTTTTTATTCTTTTGGGAATAAAAACGTCGGATAGTCAGTCGGGGTATCGAGCATTAAGAAAAAAAACATTTCTCGAGTTGGATCAAAAAACGAACGGTATGGAATTTGCGACGGAAATGATGATAAAAGCAAAAAGAAAAAATCTCGTGATACAAGAGATTGCAACAAATTATTCCCGACGAGGCGGTACGTCAAAACTTCGACGCTATCGTGATGGCTTTGCGCACCTAAAATATATTTTTATACAAACACCCGTTGTCTTTTATCTTGTAACAGGGAGTATGCTCTTCTTCACTGGAGTGATTGGTTTTCTATGGGGAAACCACATTGCCCCATTTCTTACCTCCGCAACGATAAAAATTTTTTTTCCGATACTTGGCGTTCAGATTCTATTTCTCGGACTCTTTGCGAAAACATACCTTGCGACGCGCTTTGGTGAGACTGATGAGTTCATAAAAAATTTCTACAAAAAATTCAGATTTTCATTTGCGCTTGTTCTTGGTTTTCTATTTATTGGAGGCGCGTTTGTCATGAAAATCACCGGAACAAGTGAGGCTGAATTCGATAAGACGCTCGTCTTTCTTCTCATAGGATCACAGGTGATATTCAACGCAACAATACTTTCAACGCTCTCCATAAAATAGTGTGCCATGAAGAAGACGATACTCGTAATAAACAAGTTCTGTCCCATGCATCCCAAGGCGGGTGGTGCGGAGAAACACCTACTGGAGATATTTTCCCGAATCGGGGAGTATCATGACGTCCATCTTTTAAGCGCCGTGTTCCCCGGCGGCAAACAAGAAGAATTTTACCGTAATATTCATATACACCGTTTTGGTCTGCCGGATTCGGAAAACATTATTCGTATTCATCTTCTCCTGCCGTTTTTGGTAAAGAAATATCTGAAAATTCTCACACCGGACATCCTTTTTGAAGACGTAAGCGTGTTGCCGTTCTTTACCCCAATTTTCTTCCCTCGTCAGAAAAAAATAATAATAATTCACAATTTAAACCGAGTTCAGTTTTTCAAATCACAGAAATTCTTTTATGCGATGATCGGATATCTTGCCGAAAGTTTGTTTTTGCTTTTTTATCGCAAGGAAAAAACGATTGTGGTCAGCGAATGGATGAAACAGGAATTATTACGACATAAATTCAAAGAAATCCATAAAGTATTGAACGGCGTTGATGAGGAATTATTTAACATCAAAAAAGCACACGCACCCGAACCGACGGTTCTTTTTCTGGGTCGATTGGAAAACCGGAAAGGCGTTGATTTGCTTCTAAAAACATATCCCCTGGTCAAAAATAAAATTCCGGCAGTGAAGTATGTCATAGCCGGTCGGGAGTTCCGGCGCTACCAGCATCATCCCGATATTAAATTTTTAGATTATGTTTCTGAAGAAGAGAAACAAAAATTATTCAGCCGGACGTGGGTGTATGTCGCTCCCTCCCGCATTGAGGGGTATGGCATCTCAGTGATTGAAGCAAACGCCACCGGCACGTTTGTCATCGCAAATACCGTTGAAGGCCTCAAAGAATCGGTCATTGACGGCAAAACCGGTATTCTAACCGACTGTTATAATCCTCAAATTTTTGCCGAAGAAATAGTTCACTGGCTTGATCTTAAAAAACTCCTTGCCAAAGAAAAAAGTTGTCGCCAGTGGGCGAAAGAGCACGGTTGGCAGAAAAGTTTCCGTGAGATAAAATTACTGTTGGGTTTATAAAGATGAGATATGAAAGAAAATTTACTCGTCACTCTCGCCGATGAAAACTTCATTGACCAAGCAAGGCAACTTTTTTCCTCGGCATATTGGAAGGGCGGATGGGACGGAGATTATATGCTTCTAGCCTACCAAATTCCCGAACCGAAACTGGTTTGGTTCAGGGAAAAAGGAATACTCGTAAAGAATGTGTCGGCCCCACCCGTCAACGCGAAAGAAGATGATTGGAGTTTAAATTACTCACCACTCATCCTCGCTAAATTTTACGTGTTCACGCTGGAGTTCAAAAAATGGAAACATGTTGTTTTTTTGGATAGTGATATCATGGTGAAAGCCGATATAAGTGGATTAACCAGAATAAAAGGGTTTGGTGCTGTCACCGATATGCTCCCATTCATCGAAAATCAGATTGATGACTATACGCAAACCACCATAGATAAGAAAATGGTGAACGCAAAAGCATTCAATAGTGGGATGTTCTGTTTTTCCACGGATATCATCACCGAAGATACGTTCCGGAATATTTGCAACCTTGCCGACGAATTCGTAGGAAAGACCGTGTATTTTCCGGATCAGGCGATATTAAATGTTTTTTTTCATAAAAAATGGATCAGAATGCCATTTCTTTTCAACTTATATTATTTCTCGTTGCCGCGAAGGTATCAAAACAACCCGTCAAAAATAAAATGCGCTGTACTGCATTTTGCAGGAAAGTACAAACCGTGGGACCGACAATCTCCTTGTTACCGGGAATGGAGTGATAATCTCCGCATGGCGGATCTGATGGATCTGAAAAATCCCCACAACGGCACGCCATATTCATTCAATATATTCAGCGTTCTTTATTTTCGTTATTTATATCGAATTGAACTGAGATATTTTCTCTATAAGTTTCTGAACAAATCGACGAAACGTGTTGGATTGTTGTTGGGCTATTTCAAAAAAGATATCGTATTGGGACACGGGTGGTATGTCTTGGAATATCATGACATTTTGAAAAGATCCTTCATCTGGAATTCCCGCCAATCCGAAATTCTTATACATGCGGATACGGTAACGGGTGTGGAATTTGATGTCATGCTCTCTCCGTTCAACAAAAAAGCTTTCACCATGGAGACGTATGACCGGAATTCTTTAGTGGTTACAAAACGTGAATATCACACCACAGACGACACCATCCATGTGCGCATTGATGGGAACATAACGAAAATAAGATTTTTCAACACCACATTCGTCCCCACGCGTCGAGATGGCTTCGGAGATATAAGAAAATTAGGTATGATGTTGTTATCACCTATAATCCTTCACAAAAAATCAAAAAAAATTTCCGTGCCCCTCAATCGAATATTGTCATATAAATTTTTGTCCAAAATCAGGGATACACTCGGCACTCATGAAAGATCTTAAAAACAAACTCAACCTTATATACGAATTGAGCCGGTTAGATTTCAAATTGAAATATTACGGCTCTGCGCTCGGCCTTTTTTGGAGTTTATTAAAACCATTCATGATGCTCGGCATACTGTATGTCGTATTTTTTTATTTTCTTAAGGTTAATATTCCTAACTATGAAGTATATCTTTTCCTTGGCATTATTTTTTGGAATTTCTTCAACGATACCACCAAAGACATCGCTCCTGGCATCGCCGCCAAAACCCATCTCCTTCAAGGAACAAACCTGCCTCCCTTCATTGTCGTCGCTGGTACGGTGCTCCATTCATTTTGGACGTTCCTTATAACGCTCGGGATATTTTTTATTTTCTTTTTTGCGTTCGGTCTTCATCTTGCAACAAGTGTGACCATGCTCATACTCATAGTGCCACTCCTGGTACTGCTCACGGCGGGAGTTTCTTATTTCATCGCTCCGTTGTATATGAAATTTAAAGATTTCGGCCACATATGGGACATTTTCCTCCAAATGCTCTTCTGGACTACTCCTATTGTATACGATTATAAACTCGTCCCCCTATCCTTATCCAAATGGTATCTGTTGAATCCGATTTCTCGGCTCATTATCGACGCACGAAGCGTAATTATTGATGGTGTGTATCCCGAGATGAAACAGATAATCATCACCATCATCATTACTGCATTGCTATGCACCGCCGGGACTTTTATATTTAAAAAATACGGCAAGAGGTTCGCAGAAGAGCTTTAACTATGATAGAAGCGCGCAACATAACAAAATTCTACAGGATACCGCATGAAAAAACGGGCACGCTTTTTGAACAACTGCTTGGCCGCCTGAAAAACCGGATTATGTATGAAGATTTCTACGCAATAAAAAACGCAAGTTTTTCGATACAAAAGGGCGAGATGGTGGGACTCATCGGAAAAAATGGGAGCGGCAAAACCACCCTTCTCAAGATTTTGGGCGGTATCATAGAACCGACAACCGGCTCATTTTTAATCGAGGGCACCGTTGCTCCTCTTTTGAGTCTCAGTGTTGGATTTCATAACGAACTAAGCGCCAAAGAGAATCTATACCTCTACGGCGCTGTACTCGGCATGTCGCGCAGGGAAATAAAAGAAAGACTCATGGCGATTTTTGAATTTGCCGGTTTGGGACGGTTTGCCGATATGAAACTCAAACATTTTTCCTCAGGAATGACCGCCCGTCTCGCGTTCGCCACAATGGTCCAAACCGATCCGGACGTGCTCTTACTCGACGAAATCTTTGCGGTGGGCGACAAGGATTTCATACCGCACTGCGTTTCCATCCTCAATAGTTACAAACACCGCGGGAAAACTATCATTTTCGCGAGCCACGACCTCACGGCGGTCGCGAAACACTGTAACAAAACCATTCTGCTCGACAAGGGAGAATTAAAAATGTTTGATGAGACGAAAAAGGTGTTGGAATATTATAAAAATCTTTAATGGAAAAATAGCTAATGATATGGAAACCATCGTTTTAATTCCTCACCATAATAATACGCGCCTCTTAGACGAATGTCTGAACTCTTTAAGAAAACAAACATATAAAAATTTCAAAATCGTTGTCGTTGATGATGCGTCAACCGATGACAGCGTGGAACATCTACGCATGAACTTTCCGGAAGTCGATGTACGTGCACTCGCCCGCAACAAAGGATTTGCCCGCACGGTAAATCACGGAATCGTATATGCGCTCGAAAAATATTCTCCCGAATTTATTGCGATTCTTAATAATGACACGGCGGTCGGCGAACGATGGATCGAAGCGCTGGTGGCGCGCACCAAAACGGACCCGACCATTGCGGCGGTTACCTCGAATATGTTTTTTGCGGATCATCCGGAAATCATCAACAGTCAGGGCGGTACGATTGATTGGAACGGCGATGGATACGATATTAATTTCGGAATTTCCCGCGAACGCGGAAGAAAAGAAAGTTCCGAAGTGGTCGGCGCGTGTTTTGGTGCGGCACTCATCCGATCCGCGGCGTTTAGAAACGTTGGGCTTCTCGACGGGGCATTCGGCGCATACTTCGAAGATCTCGATTGGAGCTGGAGAGCACATCTCTACGGGTATCGGATCCTTTTCGAACCGAAGGCAATCGTGTATCACAAACACAGTGCAAGCTACAACCAAACACCATATAAAAAACTATACTATTGTAAGCGAAATGCACTCCGTGCGGCGCTCAAAAACTACGAAAAGAAATACCTTTTTCGCTCCATAGTATATATTCTCATTGGATATTGGTTCGCGATTGTCGGATATTTTCAGACAAGTAAACACCGCCTCCCATTCCTGAAAAAATTGGGGTTTGTGAGTATTCCTTTTTATGCACTCTTCTGGAATGTGATCAACCTTCCCGCTACGCTCAAAAACCGAAAAAAAATACAGCGCGAACGCACTGTCCCCGACGAAACGATTATGCGCCTTGCGGAACAAGATTTCGCTCCGGTAAGAGAGTGGCTGAAGCATTTGAAAGAAAAAATTCCGACGCTAAAAAAAGCGACAGCACAACCTCCCATATATCAACAGGATAATAAACCCATAGATTCAATCCCATGTGAACTAGAGACTCTGCGCGAACGCCTTATGTGCGACACGCTTCCCGGAGACGCGCCGGCGGAAGAAGTTCTTCTGCGCGTCAACGACAACACAGTGCATGAATATTTTGAAATCATATCGACACATCTCCCCCTTCATCTTTTTACGATGCGGAAGGAGGATTTTTTCAAAAATGAATCGGCGCTTGTCATAGATGCCTGCGTATTTTTTTTTCAACTCCCTCTCCACCGCAATGAAAAAAATTTCGAGAGAGCACTGGGGAAGATACGCTCGAGCGCGCGACACCTGAAACACGCGGAGATTGATTGGGAAAAATCGGCCGCGATCGCCAAAACCATAAATGCTTCATCTCAGCTATACGGATACCTTCGTCTCGTGAATGCATCGGAAGGCACACCTATAGTCCCCGGAAAAACCCTTGAAATCCTAAAAAGAGACGGATCGCGCATACAAAATGCGCTCATCAAGCACTTCCAGTACGAAAAATTAAAGAAAGGCAAGATCCCCTTCTCCTTAAAACTATACCTGCGGATGTATAGAGAACATGGGTTGTTGCGATATTGCACAACGCGTCTGCACTCGTTCTATAACAAAAAAACCGAATCAATCGTAGTTCGACCCCGACATATGGGCGGTGGGAATGAATTGAAAGAATCTCCAGAATTGGTTATTTCTCATGGGGTGAATATTTTCGGATTTCTCGATTCCGAAAGCGGCGTGGGAGAAGCCGCACGTACTCTCACACGAGCGGTGATGCAAAAAGGTATCCCTCACGCGCTTTTGAACAGTCCGCGTTGTCCGCACCGCAGGAAAGAAAATGAATTCTCAAAGAAATTTTCCGCGAAAAATCCGTATGCGGTAAATATCATCGTCTTCTACGGAGATGTATTCGCGAGTGAGCTCCGCGCATTCGGAGAAAAGAAATTTCGGGGGAAATACAATATCGCTTACTGGGCGTGGGAGCTTTCCTCGCTTCCCGCTTCATGGGCGGCGCTCCTCGGGAATGTGGATGAGGTATGGACCCCGAGTTCTTTTTCCGCGAAAGCAATTCATGAAGCGAAAGAAGACATTCCTATTACCATCATTCCG
Source organism: bacterium (assembly GCA_021811055.1). Lineage (GTDB taxonomy): Bacteria > Patescibacteriota > Minisyncoccia > UBA6257 > GWB1-50-10 > GWA2-45-9. Next base: position 10,951 of record JAJZPU010000013.1, on the reverse strand, counting down.
CACGCCATCACAATGAGAAAATGCCCGCATCCGCGGAAACGATTCGGAGTGCCAGATGATATGTTCCTTTTTCTTTTTACGTTTGATTTTTATAGTATCTTCGAACGGAAAAATCCGCTTGCGATCGTGCGCGCGTTCAAAAACGCATTCCGTTTAGACGAACCGGTGGGGCTCGTCATAAAATCCTCGAATCACACAATCAACCTGGAAGACTTCGCGAAACTCCAAAAAGAATCCGAAGCGCACAACATATTCCTTTTGAATGACTGTTTCTCACGCGACGAGATATCAAGTTTGATGAATGTGTGTGACGCGTATGTGTCCCTCCATCGTTCCGAAGGATTCGGACTTACAATCGCGGAATCCATGATGCTTGGGAAACCGGTCATCGCTACGAATTATTCCGGAAACACCGACTTTTTGAATGAAGAAAACGGATTTCCGATTCCCTACACACTTGTTCCGCTCGAAAAGGACTATGGACCCTACAAAAAAGGAAACGTGTGGGCGAATCCTGACGAAGAAAAAGCCGCCGAAGCGATGCGCATGATCTATAGTCACCACGAAATTGCGGGAAGAAAAGGAGGAAGAGCGCGGAATGATATGATCGCGAAACTAAGCCCCGTCGCGGTTGCGGACACGATAAGCCGACGCCTTGCACACATTAAAAACGAACATCTGTTTTAACAACCAAGAATGTTGGTGAATCTACTCACCTGATCACGAGTTTCCCTTCCATCTTTTTTCCTTCAGGACACTTGTCGCGGCAGGAAAATTGATACGTTCCCGCCTGCACCGCACCCGCATCGAATCCAAAGACCGCTGCCTGTCCTTTTTTCATCAAAAGATATTTTTCAATTGGGGCGGGAAATGAAACATCATATGCCGCGTCCGTCGCGACCACACCGACTTGAACATTCCCTTTCTCCTCGATAATCACTTCGTTTGGAAAGAATTCGCCGCCAATAATCTTTATCTCATAAAATAGCGTCGGAGACTCTTCCGATGCCAGAGGACCTCCCGTCACTTTGACCGGCGCGAACGCAGTCTCTTCCGTATTCGGCGACGTCTCCCCATTCGGAGATGTCACTTCCGGAGTTTCCTTCTGAAATACACCCGCCGCGAAGAGAATCACAAGAACAACGATCACAATCATTCCCATGACTACTTTTATTGTTTTTTTTGATTCCATATGTTTTTTATACTTAATACTTAATTCTTTCTACTATCTACCTACTATCCTATCTGACAATAATCACTCCCGTCGTCTTTCCTTCAATGTCGGAAAATTGATATCTTCCCTCCTTCGTCGCATCGAACCCAAATGTAATAGGTCTGTCCTCCTTCACCTCAAATCGAAGGCTGAGCGGTTCGGAAATGACGAAACTGCGCGTTCCTCCAACAGCAATGACGTTAATCTGGATTCTGTCTCCCTTGTCTACAACAATCTCATTAGGAGTGAATTTTAAACCATCCGCACTAATGGTATATATCCGCAACTCGTCCGCCTCAACTTCTTTTGTAATGACCGTCTCCGCGGGTGTTTCTTTCTTTTCCGCGTCGGAATCAGAAAGAGGAAGAAATTCCGTTGAGGATACTCCAAGAAGTTCGTCTGTGGTCGTTGAAAAAACAAAGGGACTACTTGTCGTAATTTCCCCACCCGAGGATGTTCCCGGCATCAGACCCGCGTCATCCCACACAACATAAACAACTGCCGCAACCGCAATGACAACAATCACACCGATTATGAGAAATTTATTTTTTGATTCCATATGATTAGTATACCGTATTAAGTATTAAGTATTAAGTATTCTCTTCTCTGTCTATACTTACTACCATCTACTATATACTTGCTACTTATCTAGAAGTTCGCATTGAAAGCAACGCTGTCATACGTGCCATCGACGCCGTTATAAATGAATCCAACATAGTCCGTTTTTGCCGGCACGGGGGTGAGATAGGGCGCGCTCCCCGAACCCCAGCGAATCGTCGCGGGCCAACTCACGGTGCGCGATCCCACTCCATCCTGCTTCAAAATAAGCTTGTAGTTCCCTCCGGTCTGACCACCTGAAAAAGTGAAGGTGACTGGTGTGCTTCCCAAAATGCAATGTTGGGTGTTCCCCGCGTTCCAGTCTATCGCGACGGTGCCGCTACACGTTCCTTTTACCACCGTGCGGGAATAATACGATCCCACAATATCAAGTTTGTGTGCTGGAATAGTCGTCCCGATACCGACATTTCCGCTTAAATTCATATAGATGTTGGAACCCGATGTTGTCCACTGTCCCGCGCTTGCAAATGCGGTATCGACATAACTCTTCGTAGCCGCATCGGCATTGTTCACCGGACTTGCAAGATTTTGTATGCGTCCCGAAAGCATATCGGCTGAAATCGAGGATGCGGGAGAAACCGTGAGCGGTGAACCTGGTGTTATGGTTCCAATACCCACCTTTCCGTCACCAAGAATTGTTAATGCATCTACCCACGAAAACGTCGATCCTGCTGTTCCTGTTGGTGCCACCTTGAAATCCATTGCGCCGGTAGCGTCCGAATTCCATCCGATTCTCCCTGCGCCATTCGCTAAAATGCGTTGCCACGCACCCGCACTATTAAAAAATGCGTTATTCACGATATATGAATCCGCTGCAGCATCTCTTTGCATGATATTTAAAGGACCAAATATATTAAATTGATATCCGGCATTTACCGTAGCATAACTTGTCGTCCCTATCTGCAACCGTCCCACCGAACCTGTGGTCCCAATACCCACATTCATTGCGTTCAAAATCTTTTTCGTTCCCTGAAGATCTAGATCCTTATCGAATAATATCGATTGCGCCATTGCTACGCCCACAATTCCGGCGCTGAGAAGAATAACCGCGAACACCAATAAAAGCGTGTGTTTTTTGTAGTTCATTTTTTTAAATAAACCCTATGGGTTAATTATAGCAAATCAGAGCAGTAGAGAGTATAAAGTATTAAGTATTCCGTATTTTTCTAAGTCCGTTCAAAAGTTTACTTACTTCGACGGATAGTTCCGATGTGATCATAAAGTTCTCCTTCGAAATATATCCGATGTCTCGCGCTATCAATAGTTGGCTTTGTAATTCAGTGAGTGAACCGAGAGACATCGCGTAAAACTGCGACTTGTCCTTGTTTGTAACCCTACTAAACCCTTCCGCTATGTTAGAAGTTACAGAAACCGCAGACCTTCTTATCTGATTTGTTAACCCAAAAACTTCACTCTTTGGGAATTCATCCGTAAGTTTGTAAACCATCAAAACCAAATTATGTGCTTTTCTCCAGGCTATCAAATCCGTAAAAGAATGTATTTTTGCTTTTTCTTCCATACTTAATACTTACTACTTCATACTTTATACTTGTTATAAAAATTTTACTTTGTAGTCCACTCGTATGCGGTCGAAAAACGGCGGATTCACCGTGCTTGAATTCGGAATGAACCGCGCACGCCACAAGAGCCTCGTTCCCGACGTATCGGGGAATACCATTTCTTTTCCCAGTTCTGCGCGCACCCAATCCTTGCCGTTGTTTGAAAGATAATATTCCACCGTATTCCCGTCGGCATACAGTTCGGATTCCACCACCGTTGCATTTCGCACCTCGGCGGGATAATTGTTCAGATTCACGGAAACCACTTCCGCCGCTTCTGGATAGATGAACCCGCCATCCGTGAATTCCCATATCTCCTCGGTCCCCCCTTGTGTTGTCATGAGCCCTCCCAAGATCACAACGTCTTCAGATGCACTGATGATGTTGAACGATGCTTTCTTGAAGGTACTTATAAAAATTCCCGGAGCAAAATCGAGAATGCCCTCGATTTTTCCGGTCGCCGGATTTTGCGAGAGTTTCAAAAGACGCGGTTTTCCTTCGGTGAGACTCGAAATATACCACTGAGCAGCAACGCCATTTCCGGCGCGCAGTATCACGGGGTGGAATCCCTCCCCCATCATGCGATACCCGAAAAAGTTCGAGATGTTTTCAAATGGTGCGCCGGAACGGATGCGATAGGCAATTCCCTCATAGCCGCCATAGAGCGCAATCCAGTCGTCATCAGTGCCGCCAAACCCGAGAATTCCTGTATATTTCGATACGAACGGTGTATTCGCTTCTCCAAATACTTTCTCATATCGTTCCCCGTCAAACGAAAACACCCATCCTTCATATTCCCCTCCGGCGGCGACCACCACTCCCACGACCCAGCGGGAAGAAAGCATACCGATAGAAACCGTCTCGATCTTTTTATCCCTCACTTCGACAGGAAGCATGATCTCCTGTCCATTGAACGAAAGTGATATATTCTTCTGCAAGAGACACTTTCCGCGGATACAGCGCACATCCCTTCCCGCCGCATCGAGCGCAACGAGTTGTGTCTCATCGAACGAAGACGAAAATCGGCGTTCCCATTTGAACTTTGGCGCAAAAGTGTATGCCGTCGCGATACGGTCGTGATACATCGTAGTGTCATCCTGATTGATACGTCCCACCCCGGAGAAAAGATCCGAAAAGCTCGTTGAGACAAGTTCCTCTTTTTTCTGCATTGGCGATACGGGCGTCACAACGTTGAAGTCCGGTTCCTGTGGTGTGACTGCCGGGGCGGTTCCGGGTGTGGATTCTTGTATATACTGGTATGTTTTCGGCGTTCCTTGTGTCGCGGTATTTGTTTTTTCCTGTTTTTTAAGTTCTGTGGAAAAACGGTTTCGAATAAGATCCTCAAGGCGCGTCTGCAAAAATCCGCCCGCCTGTATCACAAAAAAAAGAAAGACGCCGGTGCCAAGCGTCACCACAAACATCTTTCCGAAAAAATCCCACGAAAAAGACTTCTTAAGTTCCTTTTTCGCCGTTTCGAGCATTTCATTCTTTCTTTCGCGATATGCGATTTTTTCCGCCTTAAAATCTTTTTTGATAACCACACATTTAGTATAGAGTATTCGGTATAAAGTATTAAGGACGTTCCTGTGTAAAAACTCACGGAAAAACTCTCCATGTTTCATACTTTCTACTTACTACTAAATACTTAATACTATGCTGTTATACCAAAAAACGCCGGAAGGCGGTTTTGGAAAGAATGTCGGGGCCTCACTTCCCCTCGATTCATGTGGTTCATAGTATAGCATATTCACTTACAACCGCAACTGTATGGTGCGGGATTGCTTTATGAATTTTGTAAATTATTACCTTAATACTGTCTACTTACTACTCACTACTTTAATAAAAAAATCGCCCTTCCGCCAACTGGCGGAGGGCGACTTTTTTTATTCTGATTTAGTTCACGACCATCTTCCCCACTTCACCGCGTCCGGAGTGTCCCGGAACATCACAGTGAAATGCATATTCGCCTTTCGTTGTCGGCGCATTGAAGGTAATCGCACGCGTCTCTCCCGGTCCGATTCCCACAGCAACGGCGGAAAGGGACGGATCGTCAAACAAGAAAATGTGCGTTTGCGTATCTGCCGAGGTCACACTCAGTGTCACCGCCGCTCCCGCTTTCACGCTGAACTCTGCGGGGGAAAATCCCTGCGCGCTCACCGTCACTTTCGTTGCGCTTGTGGGAACTTCATCTGCTGCAATCGGATTCGATTGCTGCGGCGCTTCCGGCGATCCGGGCTGCACATCGTTCTTTGCTTCCTCTCCCTGTGTATTCAAGACCGTTCCTTCTTCCGTCACCGGGCTCGCTCCAGGAACCGCAACGGCTCCCTGCTCGGTCTGCGTTCCTTCAGTCGACTTCTCGGCCGGCGCCTTAAATCCGCCGGTCAGAGCAAGATACACTATGACTGCCAGAACGATAACACCCACAACGATCCACACCCAAATATTTTTTTTCTGTTCCATAAAATTAGTATTGAGTATCTAGTATTATGTATTCAGTATTTCTGAGGTTTTCTCCTACTTAATACTTTCTACTAAATACTATCTACTGTATGCTCGACCTTTCGCTTCTTATACTTATATTATAGCAAACAAAAGTATTAAGCGCCTAGTATAAAGTATTCAGTATTTATGGAGCTTTCTCCTATATACCTACTACTTAATACTTACTACTGTCTTGCTGTCTGCTTATACTTAATACTGTCTACTAAGTACTCACTACTGTTCCGCTATTTCACTATCAGGTTCGGTCTCTTCGTTTGGTCTGTTGCAAATGTCGGCCAGTTCTTCCAGTCGAACCGCTTCCCCACTAGCCGATATGAAAACTCAAGACCAGTATCGAGTATCTTGTATCTAGTATTAAGTATTTCGGAGCGGAAAATAATCTTATTCCCATCAATTTCGTACGAAATTGGGACGGGCACTCCATACGCCGTTGCCATCACCTCCACATTATCCCTCGAGAAATCTACCGTTTTCCGCCACACCCACAGGTCCGAGCCCTTTTCTATCTCACTAAAATCAATAACGTATGAGTATTCAGTATTAGGTATTAAGTATTGAGTATCTTCTTCATCATACTTACTACTTACTACTTTATTCTTAATACTGCGCGTCAGTCGCGCTCTGCCGACATATTCTTCCTTCACCCCTCCTGCAATTGATGACGCATAGGTCGCATACTTCCCTCCCGCAATCTCATAGAGCGGGTCGATGGTTCCCACATCAAGCTTGCTTACTCCCGAAATCTGGAGATTGTTCATATTCAAGTTTGTCTGCGCGGCACCTCCTAAAGACCAGTTGCCTGTTGCCCGAAGCGTTCCCGTCACATCGATGTCGTACGCGGGAGACGTGTTCTTCACGCCGATCGCCCCGTTCAAAATCATCGCGTATGGCATGAGGTTCTTCGCCGGATCGATATAATAGTTCGTATTGTCGCGGTCGTAATACATCTGTGTTGAAACGGATCCAACCACATCAAGCTTTGCGCCAGGATTTGTTGTTCCGATGCCGACATATCCGGTTGTCCCAGAATTCAAATATAATTGGTTCGCATCTATCGCTAAATTTCTCCAAAGAGTGCTGCCGTCGTTTATTGCGTGCAAACCGACAGTGGAGGTTGTCCCACCAATAGCGCTTTGCATACGAACCACTATTCCATAATCCGCAATTGGATCCACGTGTAACTTTGCTATAGGGCTCGTCGTCCCAATTCCCACATTCCCCGCAAGTGACGAATAAATGTTCGCTCCCGATGTTGTCCATTGTCCCGAACCAGTGAACATTGAATCGACGTATGACTTTGTTGTTGCATGTCCCGCCGCGGTGGGAGTACCCACAATCACGGGTTGGGAGAACTGACTGGTTCCGTTCACATCAAGCTTATAGTTCGGACCCGTCGTCCCGATGCCGACGTTGCCACCGGAAAAACTATATCCTGGGTTAGTTCCCGAAGATGAGAAAGATGTAAATCCGTTCGTAACGCTTATCGAGGATGCGTCTGTTGAAGTCGAATAAATGGTAATCTGGGGAGTCGCTCGGCGAATGACAATATAATCAAGTGTCCCTGCGCCACAACAATCACTTTCCCTGAATTTCCAGCCGTCGGTAGTATTGTCGCCGGTCAGAAAGATGCCGTCTGAGGTATCTAAACCATTATTTTCTCCAAGAATTTGAACAAAATCGTTATTTGTTGAGGGAAGTGAAATCCCTAATCCAGATGTTCCACCCGATCCCGTGTTTCCTCCGCCAATGCCAATTTGCCCTCTTACATCAAGTTTATACCCCGGCCCCGTTGTCCCGATGCCGACGTTACCTTGATCAAAAATCGCCGAATAACCACTTGCGTTAGTGACATAAAGAGCTGTACCGGCACGATTGACAGCAACACCTAAACCAGTTGGAGTAAGATTTTTCGTAGCGTTATCGTGCCATATATAAACCCCATTTTGCCCAACTGCAGTGCCACCGCTTATCCCCCAAGCCGTTGAACCAAGAAGGGTGTAAGTGTTAATTCTGCTTTCCGCTGAGACATCCAACTTGTATCCCGGCCCCGTCGTCCCGATGCCGACGTTGTCTGTGAGTGTTGTGTTGTATACACTCGTTCCTCCGTCCGTCCATCCGGTCTGCCCGACGGTTGCCGAGTCGACATACGATTTTGTCGCCGCATGTCCCGCTGCGGTGGGAGTGCCGACGATGACGGGTTGGGTAAACTGCGCAGTACCCGCAACATCGAGTTTGTATGCGGGAACAGTGGAACCGATGCTGACGTTGCCGCCGTTTGCTTGCAACACCAAATTCCTTTCCCCGACCCCAGACTCGTAAGAACGAAGCCATGCATAATTTCCAGTTTCGTAGACTCCCATAGCCAACTGCGACCCTAAATTGCTTTTAATCGCAGCAATCTGAGCTCCATCACCTACGGCAGCATCTGACCCGTCAACTTGTAATTTATACCCCGGTCCCGTCGTCCCGATGCCGACGTTGCCATACACAACAGAATTTCCTGATTGTGTCACTGTTTGATTAGAAATAGAGACTTCCGCGGTAGTCGCTACATAACTACTATTTTCTGCAGTGGTAAAATTCTTTAAGGTCCACCCCTGATTTCCCAAATTCGCTATTCTCACTCGGTTGGCATTACTTGTTCCGTAAAGATCAGCCCCATACACCTGCACCGCGTATGCTCCATAAGTCACATCCGTACTTAAACGAGCAATACGTATTTTTGAAAATGGAACTGTGGAAAAAATTGAATTCTCTAAAACAGAAATTTGAGCACCACCTCCAAATTGAATTGACGCAATGAATTTTAATGCCTGATGCTGAGATGATTGAGTATTTTCAACAAAGAATTCTCCATAACCGCGTCCACTGGAAATATACCCGACCGTGTACCAATCAGTTGTGGTCGATACCGTTGTCCACGTTCCTACTGTTGATATAACAGAACCGTTTTGAGCAATATCCCCTCCGACATCCAATTTTGACGCCGGACTCGTAGTGCCAATACCGACATTCCCCGCAAGCGATGAATAAATATTCGTTCCCGATGTGGTCCACTGACCCGAACCAGTGAACATTGAATCGACGTATGACTTTGTCGTTGCATGTCCCGCTGCGGTGGGAGTGCCGACAATAAGTGGCTGTGAAAAATACGATGCGGTGCCGCTCGGATATAATCTGAATGGATTTGTTGTATCGTCAGAACTGAACATCAACCCTCCATTTGAATTTTCAGGATGAATACGCCACTTACTCCCACCATCTTGTGCGGTAGCCGTAATTCCTCCAGACCAACTATTTGTATGAGCTTTTACATCAAGAGTTCCTTGAGGGCTTGTTGTCCCGATGCCGACAGTACCGTTGTTTTTTGCAACCAAGAGCCCATTCATCAAAGACGCATACTTATTTGTTGTTCCCCCATTATAAACTGCTTTGAAGAAATCCAAGCTCTCGGAATCATATATTCTGAAGTCATCGTTGCTAATCGCTAAATAATATTGCCAGTTAGAAGCACTATTAAACCCAATATATTTATTGGTGGAACCGCTAAAATATAGATTACCAGATTCAACCTGTAATTTATTTGTTGGACTTGCCGTTCCAATACCGACATTTTTTATACCAACCCCTAAATATGTATTTCTTGCACTGCTTCCACCGCCAACTATATCGCCCGGAACCGTCACTACACCCCCTGTCGGAGCGATCGGATTAAACACTGGAGTAGTACCGGAAAGTCCACCTTCCAAATCAATTGTAATGTTCGTGGGAATATCGATGCCGTTCAATTCGACATCAACCACAAATGATGTTCCATCGGTTCCCGCGCGAATATTTGAAACATGATTTGTGTTGTAATAAACATTGTTTACAACATTAATTGCCGACCCCTGGGAATATCCCATTCCCGAAACATAAAATGTAAGATCGGTATATCTATTGCTTCCACTAAGTCCCGAAATGCGAACTTTTCCACCAACGCCCGCACCACCCATTGAAATGATACGATACCATCCGGGACCGCCTGAAAGTGAATACGTGCTTCTCCCACCGACAGTGGAAACGGCACTGTCGACATAGCTTTTTGTCGTTGCGTGATTTGTCGCGGTTGGAGTGCCGACGATGACGGGTTGGGTAAACTGCGCAGTGCCTGTAACGTCGAGTTTGTAGGCGGGAACAGTGGAACCGATGCCGACATTCCCACCGCTCAAAATTTTCATTGCCGTAGTTCCGTTAATAGTTGGAAAATCGGAAGTATTATTCACCACGAAACTGAGCTGACCATTAGCGGCCGTTCTTCCGGCAACAATGTAATTGTCCCCGTTATTTCCCAATTGCAGACCATACCAATTCAGACTGGAGGAATAGCTATTTGAATCGTTATAACGTGCCCTTAAAGAATACGTCGGACCAATGATTAGATCACCTCCCTCTACGTGTAATTTACTTTGCGGGTTTGTTGTTCCAATACCAACATATTCGGTACTTCCAGCAATTTTCAAAACAGTAGATGTAGGAAATACATCATACGGTCCTTTTTTTATAGAAAAACCCAATCCCGAATCATCACCACCAACCGCCCAATTGTATCCGCTCACATAGTTATCTTTGAAGAGAATAATAGGGGTCGTACCTCCATTTGATGTTCTCGCTACTTCAAGTTTCAAAGTGGATCCAGTTAACGAACCTTCGGCCCAGTTAGGATCCTTTATATGGAGTAATGCATCAGGAGCGTTTGTTCCCACCCCCACATTTCCGCTTGTCGTTGCAAGATATGAATTTCCCGTGACGGAAAGTGTCGCAAAACTTCCACTTCCCGCACCGCCACCGACAACCGAATCGACGTAATTTTTCGTTGCGGCATGCGTCGCCCCTGTCGGCGTGCCGACAACAATTGGTTGTCCAAACTCCGCACCCCCCGTTGAATACAACGTCTTGTTGCCCCGCACACGAAGATATGTTCCATCAGTCATGTACCACCCGCCACCCCATCCAAACGCAAGTTCCTCATCTTTCAAAAATGATGAGGTGCCGCGACCGAACACGATCGCATCGGAAT
>JAJZPU010000012.1 GCA_021811055.1 bacterium | reverse complement strand
CCTATCTTTCCCCGAAATTCCACTTTTGTTTTTTTTGTATCCACATTCGATTCCTTGTCATTGATACAACGTTTGAAAAGTGCCTCCTCATCGGGCAAAAACATTGTCCGTTTTGAATTCACATATCCTTCGGAAAAATCGAACACGCTCCCATCTTTTGCATAAAACGTGAAAATGGAGCGGACGTATCCGAGTTTTCCTCCACTCACATTTTTTAAGGTGCCCTCTCCGCACACAAGCTCTCCTATCGCATACGACGTGAACCCGCGCACTTCAAGCAACGGCACATTTTTTTCGATCTCTCCGACGCATCGTTCCGAAGGTTGCGCCGTGGAGGGATTTCCGTGTTTTACCCACGCGCCATTTTCACAAACCCATCCGTCTTCATTTCCACGCAGAAGCAAGACCACAAGACCCAAAAGAAGCGCCACAAGAAGAATTCCTATAAATCTTTTCGATGTATGCATATATCTCTATATTACTTTATTTTTCGGGCGAAATCACCTCAAAATATTTCGTCATTGAGCCATTTTTTAATACCGCCGATTCTATCCCATCCTTTGATATTTCCATTTCCAAAAATCCCGGCGTCATTGTTTCTTTCGAAAACCCCTGATCAAAAACGAAATTTCCGAGCGAATAAAACACCTGTTTCCCTTTATATGTCTCGCTTGATTCAATGATATGCGGATGGTGCCCCACCACAAGATCGGCACCCTCGTCGATCGCGAGGTGCGCGAGATTTTTTTGACGAAGTACGGGTTCCGAAACATATTCTTCCCCAAAATGATACACGACGATGAGCACATCAAGATCTTTCTTTTTTGCGTTTTGTATGGCGGTTTTTATTTTCTCGACGTCGGTGAATGCGATTCCCCCGCCCACTCCATTCGCTTCGGCGAATTCGAGGAATTCGGTAAACCCGAGAATCCCCACACGAACGCCGTTTGCTTCAAACACGTACGGCGCATACGCTTCCGTTTCATTCGCTCCGCCGCCGAAAAATCCGATATGTTTCTCTTTGAGTCGGACGATTGTGTCGAGGAATGCGTCGCGTCCGTAATCCCACGCATGATTATTCGCCACATTCACCGCTTTTATATTTGCATACGGGAATACATCAAATATTTTCGGATCCATGCGAAATGAATAAAGATTTCCCTGATTCACTCCCGTATCGGATACCGGACCCTCGAGATTCGGAATGACCGCATCGAACGAATCGAGATATATTTTTATTTTCACGAACGGAAACGTATAATCACCGGCGCCGATTTTTTCAACATAATGTTTCACTCCGCGATCCAGCATGAGGTCTCCCGTGAAAAGAATTTTTATGGATGACGACGCCCGCTCAGGAACCAACACTTCTTCCGGTGTTTCTTTTTGCACCGCGGTTCCTAGGGTATACGCGGAATTTTCCGGCATTATTTGAATGACCGTATACTGGGACAGCAAAACCAGACTTCCGATAAGAAATGTCGCGATTCCGAGCGGGAGAAGAACCTTTCTCATTACCTCTATTTAAGCACGCATCCTTGTTGACTTCAAAAATAGAAGAATGGAAAATAATGGAAGAACCAGCGACAAGGAGCGTCCGTATGAAAAAACGTGGAGATTCACTCGAGCCAAAATGCGAATGCGGTGGGTATCTCTTCAGAAAAATTAACAACGCTATAAAATATCCCTATCAATGCGCGAAGTGCGGCAGAGAATATCAGACTCCGCCGCCCACAATCTACGATAATTCGAAAGATAATGACTCCGGATTTATTGAATTTTTAAGAAAAATATTCGGAATCGGAGGTGGAGAATGAATTCCTATCCATGCCCCCGGTGCGGAAAAGAACCGGAACGATGGTTCCCAAGTTTCTTCTTCGAATTTTCGTGGACACGATTTGATACGACATTTTTCATCTGTCACAATTGCCGTGTGATTTATATGGATCGAGCACTTATACGAGAACATGTAAAAACTTTCAAAAAATTACAGAGTCCGAGTATTCGCACCATTTATAAAAAAGTTATTGAAGAAATGGAGAAAATATTGCTATCACTCCAAAATCAACGTCAATATCGTTTTATACGAAAATATAAAAAACCGCCTAATTAAAGGCGGCTTTTATTTATTCCATCGATTCTTATGAACACCCTCCCGAAGAATCCCCACACTGTAGACACGTATTACACGTCCCCGTACGCACCATGATACCGCCGCATTTTCGGCACACGATATCCGTTGAAATCCTCGCTTTTTCCGATGTTTTCTTCATCGAAATACTCTCTTCGTTTATGGTCATCTTTGCCCCCACCGCCGTCGCAACTTTCATGGTGAGTTCTTCCACTACCCGCTCCTCCGTCTTCTCCGGCAGTTCCTTATGTTCGATGAAAAGCGGCGACATTCCGAACTCGCTCAGATCGTCCGCGTTCAAAAACCGAAGTACAAGATAGCGGAAAATATAATCAACGATGCTTGTCGCAACCTGAATATCCGGATTTTCCGTAAATCCTGCCGGCTCGAATCGGGTATATATAAATTTATGCGACAACTCTTTGAGCGGCACGCCGTATTGCAACGCGAGCGACACCGAAATCGCGAACACGTCGAGCAATCCTGACAACGTACTTCCCTGCTTCGACATACGAATGAAAAGCTCACCAGGCATGCCGTCTTCGTACATGCCGTAGGTGAAATATCCTTCGTGTCCCGCAATGGAAAATTTATGCGTTTCCGACATGCGTGTGCGCGGAAGACGATGACGATATGTCACCGATCCCCGTTTTTCTTTTTCTATTTTCGATTTGGCATCCGCGGATGTGTTCAAGGGCTGTGTCGCCTTCGAACCGTCGCGATAGACCGCAAACGCTTTAATGCCAAGTTTCCACGCCATCATATACGCATCAACGATTTCTTCACGCGTCGTTTCACTCGACATGTTGAATGTCTTCGAGATCGCTCCGGAAATGAAGGGTTGCACCGCGCCGACCATCTTCACATGTCCTTTCCACGAAATGGATCGAGTCCCTTTTTCGGGACGCACCGCACAATCGAATACCGAAAGATGTTCCGGTTTTATGAGCGGCGATCCTTCCACCGTTCCCGTCTCCGCGATCCACGACACGATCTCGTCCTGCTCGTGCTTCGAATAACCGAGATTCGCGAGCGCTGATTCCACTCCCGCGTTCACGATTTTCATGATGCCGCCACCGACAAGTTGTTTGTATTTTACCAGAGAAAAATCCGGTTCGATTCCCGTCGTATCACAATCCATCATAAACGAGATCGTGCCGGTCGGTGCGATGACCGTAACCTGCGAATTCCTGAATCCGTTTTTCTTTCCGATCATATATGCTTTCTCCCACACCATGCGCGCGGTATCCAAAAGCTCCTCGTCACGAATGAAGAATGAATCGATGCTTCGCGACGCAATGCCGTGCATACGAATCACGTTCAACATCGGATCTTTATTCACCTCGAACCCGTCGAACGCACCCATGCGTTCCGCGATTGCGCCGGAAAACCGGTATGCCTCCCCCGACATGAGCGAAGTGATCGCTCCCGCCCAGGCACGCGCTTCGTCGGAATCATATGCGACTCCCCGCCGCATGAGGAACGCGCCAAGATTCGCGAATCCAAGCCCAAGTTGCCTGAATTTATGGGCATTTTCGGTGATTTTGATCGTTGGATAACTTGAACCGTTAATGATGATCTCCTGAGCGAGAATAAAGGTGTCCACCGCCGCAACGAATTCCTTCGTCATGAACGATCCGTCGTCGCGCAAAAACTTTAAAAGGTTTATTGACGCGAGATTGCACGCCGAGTTGTCGAGGTGCATATATTCCGAACAGGGGTTCGATGCATTGATGCGTCCCGAATTCGGACACGTGTGCCATCGGTTGATGATCGTATCGAATTGCACACCGGGATCTCCGCATTCCCACGCGGCTTGCGCGATCTCGTTCAAAAGCCACCGTGCGTTATATCGTTCGGCAGGTTCACCGGTGACGCGATATTTTGTTTCCCATTCGCCGTCGCGCTCCACCGCTTCCATAAAATCATCGGTGATGCGAACGGAGTTGTTTGCGTTCTGATATTGGATCGAGTTCCACGCGTCGTCATTCAGATCGCTCATGTTGTACCCCGCTTCCATGAACGCACGGATTTTCTTTTCTTCTTTTGCTTTTGCTTGAACGAATTCCAACACATCGGGATGATCGATGTTTAACACCACCATCTTCGCCGCGCGACGCGTGGTCCCGCCGGATTTTATCATTCCGGCAACCGAATCGGCACCGCGCATGAATGAAACGGGTCCCGATGATTTTCCGCCATGTGAAAGCAATTCCGATTTTGCGCGGAGCGGAGAAAGATTCACTCCCGATCCGGATCCATATTTAAAAATTAATCCTTCGGTTTGTATCCAATTAAGAATCGACTGCATATCATCTTCAACGGAAAGAATGAAACATGCGGAGCATTGTGGATTCTCGCGAGTGCCGACATTGAACCACACCGGACTATTGAATGAACCTTTTTGGTATACGATAAGATGCGTCAATTCATCTTCAAATGTTTGTGCCTGCTCTTCGTTTGTAAAATATCCGTATTGCTCTCCCCATTCACGGATTGTCTTCGTGACACGCGTGATCATCACTTTCAAACTTTCTTCGCGATCGGGAGTGCCAAGTTTCCCGCGAAAATATTTCGATGTGGTGATATTCACCGCATTCATTGACCAAAAATCGGGAAATTCGACATTTTTTTGTTCGAACACTTTCTTTTCTCCTCCGACAACAACATCACGTCGTACCCAATTGATCTCATCGAATGGATGTATCTTCTCTTTCGTAAACGTACGACGAAACGGAATGGCACGAGTATTATTTGGCTGACCAAATAACTTACTCTGCTTCTTTGATGTTTTTGTTCGTGGCATAAAAATTATTTCCCTTTCATTCTATCACAAAAAAAGAAAAGAAAATTCCAACTATTTTTGTGGATAACTTTAAAAAAGTTTAAAACTTTCTTGTAAAGATTGACAAAAGAATGCGTTTTGTCTTCCGTATGTGGAAATGCGAAAAAATTGGCAACAAAAAACACCAGGACTTTTAAATACCGGCATATCCTACTTTCCCGAGCCCCGAAAGGCCAAGTATCATCGGATTTGAACGATTTCACTTCTCTGTTCGGAATGGAAAGAGGTGGGTCACGTTCAAATAAAACACCGGCATATAAAAATTCTGGTGCGAGCTGATAAAAATCAGCTTTTTGAGATAGAAATTCAACCGCTTATTTATAAGGTTATACATAACACTTTTAGTACTCCTTGGCTTAACACGTTACCGTGCGTACACCGAGAGCCTATCAACCTGGTAGTCTTCCAGGAAGTGCTGTTCCGGTTGCCCGGAACGGTGTCTAATCTTGGGAGAGGCTTCGCGCTTAGATGCTTTCAGCGCTTATCCCGTCCGAACATAGCTACCCAGCGATTCACCTGGTGGCAAAGCTGGTAGACCAGAGGTTCGTCCAACCCGGTCCTCTCGTACTAGGGTCAGCTTCCCTCAAACACCCACGCCGATAGCAGATAGAGACCAACCTGTCTCACGCTAAATCAATTCATTTATCACTAAATGTATGGACTATACCACCACCCGTTCTTATCTTTCGATAAATAACGGGGACTGACGTGTTATGGAACAATTATTATTCCATCTGTTCGATATTTTACATATCAAAACAAGTCTCTACGGGGTCAATATATGCATATTGATCCATTTCATATTACAGAAATGCATAAAATAAGTTCGTTACATGTGTAACAACATACTTTCTGCACTGTATTGTATTGTGACGAAATAGACCTCATCGTATATGACTTCCCTCGGAATTGTCCTTTATGTGCCAGGTTAGACACTAAAAAGGATTTCTCCGATATGAGTCAGTTTCTTCGATCACGATTACTCGTGAAAGCCGCCGTATTTTTTACTCCTCGAGGTTCATTATGTTGACGGTTTGAACCCAGCTCGCGTACCACTTTAATTGGCGAACAGCCAAACCCTTGGGACCTTCTCCAGCCCCGGGATGTGGTGAGCCGACATCGAGGTGCCGAGCTCCGTCGTCGCTAGGGACGCTCGGACGGAACTAGCCTGTTATCCCCGGAGTAACTTTTATCCGTTATCTCCTACCTTTCTATAAAGAATAGTCGGGTCGCTAAGTTCTGCTTTCGCATCTGCGCGGCTTGTAGGCCTTGCAGTTAAGCCAGCTTCTGCCTTTACACTTTAGGCGCGATTTCCATCCGCACCAAGCTGACCTTGATAAACCCCTCCGTTACCTTTTAGGAGGGTTCCGCCCCAGAAAAACTGCCCGCCAGACACTGTCCCCATGTATTTTTGCTACACAGGTTAGAAAGCAACAATGTGAAGATGAGTGTTTCATTGGCGACTCTGGACCACCCGAAAGTGATCCTTCAAAGTCTACTCACTACGCTACGCATCACACCATTACCCCCAATATCAAGCTACAGTAAAGCTTCCGGGGTCTTTTCGTCTTGCTACCGGTAACCCGCGTCTTCACGGGTATCGCGTTTTCATCGGGCTCTTCGTTGAGACAGTTCTCCAGTCGTTACGCCTTTCATGCGCTCCGGAACTTACCCGGAAAGGAATTGCGCTACTTTAACACGGTTATAGTTACCGCGGACATTGACGAGGGCTTCGGCCAGTGAGCAATAAAACCTTGCGGCCCTATCACCCCCAGCGTTAACCTTCTCGCATCGGTCAGGCGTCACCCCCTATACATCCTCTTACGAGTTCGCAGGGAGCTGTGTTTTTGGTAAACAGTCGCTAGAGATACTTTAGCTGCGCCCCATCTTGCGACAGGGAAGGCTTATCCCAAAGTTACGCCTAGCTTTTTTGCCGAGTTCCTTAACGAAGACTCACCCGTTCCCCTTAGGCTTCTCGCCTCACCCACCAGTGGCGGTTTACGGTACGGATTCCATAATACGAACCTTAGAGGTTTTTCTCGGAGATGTGCTTGATCAACTTGCTATGGGAAAATCCCACAACTCGCCTCTACTCTGAAGCTTGTGATTGAACACAGGTATCCGGATTTCCCTGGATACCGCTCTCGATCAAGGATGTCAAACCATTAAGACAAATGATCTACTACACCTCGTCACCCCATCGAATACTATGGAAGGGCTGGAATATTAACCAGCAATCCTTCAGTTACGGCTTTCGCCATTACCTTAGGGCCGCCTCACCCTCCGTCGATTTTCGTTGCGGAGGAAACCTTGGATTTTTGGGGAGCGCGGTTTTCACGCGCTTTGCGATTACTCACGCCAACATTTTCTCTTCCATGCACTCCACAGGCTCTCACGAGTCCTGCTTCAGCGCACATGGAATGCTCTCCTACCATTCCGTCTTGCGACGAAATCCGCGTCTTCGGTGCCGTGCTTGAGCCCCGATAAATTTTCGGCGCCATGGTCCTCGAATAGTGAGTTGTTACACACTCTTTAAAGGATGGCTACCTCTAAGCCAACCTCCTATCTGTTAATGGAACATGACTGCCTTTCACACTTAGCACGGACTTAGGGACCTTAGACGGCGGTCTGGGCTCTTCCCCTCGCGACCACGGAGCTTAGCCCCCGTAGTCTGACTGCCGACAAACGGTATCTCGGTATTCGGAGTTTGATTGATCGCGCGAGATTTCTCCCTTTCACGATCATCCAGTGCTCTACCCCCAAGAACCTCTTAGTCGACGCTAGTCCTAAAACTATTTCGGAGAGAACCAGCTATTACCAAACTCGATTAGCTTTTCACTCCTTACCTCAGCTCATCCGAAGGTGTTGAACAACCAACCGGTTCGGGCCTCCAGCCGCATTTCTGCGGCCTTCACCCTGGCCAAGGCAAGCTCGTCTGGTTTCGGGTCTTATCCATACTGCATATTGTTTCGCGCTATTCGCACTCGGTTTCCCTATGCCTCCGTCCTTCCCGGACTTAGACTGCAATATAGATAAACTCGTTGGCTCATTCTTCAATAGGCACACCGTCACTCCGTGTGCACAGCACACAACTCACAAAGCATATCGCTTTATAAACTGTGTGCCATGCACACTTAGAGCTCCGGTTCTTTGTAAGTAGATGGTTTCAGGTACTATTTCATCGCCCTCACCGGGCTGCTTTTCACCTTTCCCTCACGGTACTAGTTCACTATCGGTCATTGAATATATTTAGCCTTAGGAGATAGTACTCCCGGATTCCCTCGTGGTTTTTTGGCCTCGAGGTACTCAAGAACAGAAAAAAATTGGTTGCTCCGTTTTCGCCTACGGGACGATCGCCCTTTTTAGTGTTGCGTTCCAGCAACTTCGACTAACAAAGCAATTTATAACCAATCTTCTGCGAATCGCACAATTCTCTAACATCCGCCAATTGGCGGAAGAACTGTGCGACGCGCAAAAATATTCCTGCCTTACAACCCCAATCGTCGTGCAGTTTGACCCGCACATCGACTGGTTTAGGCTTCTCCCATTTCGCTCGCCGCTACTCAGGGAATTACATTTGTTTTATTTTCCTCTGGCTACTGAAATGTTTTACTTCACCAGGTACGCTCTTCAACTAAAATGTTGAAGTAATTGAGGTTTACTCAATTGGGTTTCCCCATTCGGAGATCTCCGGATCATAGGTTGCTACGCACCTCCCCGAAGCTTATCGCAACTACACTGCGTCCTTCATCGCTATTCAATGCCAAGGCATCCACCATCTACCCTTAACGTGTATAATCCGTAAAAACAAGCGGATATAAATTTCTACCTCAAAAAACTGATTTTGTTTTTTGAGTTCTTCTTCTCTTACTTACTACTTATATTTTGGTTACCTAACTAACATCAGATATTCATTTATCAAACATCAGTCGATTCGGGAAAAGAAAAACCGCCTTCTTCGGCGGTCTCACACGAGCGCAAAACGCACATCATACGCTGGGTGAAACGCCTCGATATGTGTTCTTCTTACTCATTCAGTTCGTGGTTACTATTATACGTATGGCGAAAAATAAGTCAACCCCATAGTAGAAGTCCAATTGTTGATAAACCATCTTATAAAAAAGGCTGAAAAGATCAGTAAAATAAGGTCATTTTCTCGTAAAAAATAAAACCATCACCTGCCGAAGGCATATTGGACTTTCACTACGGGGTCAATAGCCAAAAACCCTCCTTAAATGTGGATAAATACCCCGTCCGAGAACACCTTTAACGGTCATTGACATAGCTAATATAAAATAGCATTATAGTGGCAGTATTCTACCAACTATATATGAAAGAGTAATCATGTACGGAAAGACACAATTAACACTTGCAGTAATTTTTGCTGTGCTTATCATCGCGTGGGGAGGCACAAGACTCTATCTTGAAAAAGTGGAGTTTAACGTAGAGTGTGGCGATGTGCTAAAACGCGCCGCAGACGCAAACACCATCCAACTCGCGAAGAAAGAATTGAAAGCTGCGCTCGACTATATGGAGCGCGAAGAACTGACATCGGGCTACACATCAATCATGTACAATAGCCCTTCGGAAGATGTTGGGTTCTGGTATACCAATGTGAAAACATCGTACGAAGAACTACTATCGCTTCCAAACGATGTCGCGCCGCTTGAAAGAAGCAACATGTTGATGAAGTTGCGTGAAACATTGCTTGATAATACAGATTCAGGCACCACCGTAACAGTACCGAAAGGAATATCGGTGTTTCCTCACAATACGCTTTTTGCATGCTGGGGATGGGGTAGTTTTCTACTCTGTGGAATATTCCTCTGGCGATGGTACAAAGAAAATTAAAAATAAAAACAAAAGTAAAAATTAACACCGCCATCAAAAGCGGTGTTTTATTTTATACTACAAAATCAACATCGCGTCACCGAATGAATAGAATCTGAATTTTTCTTTTATCGCGATCGCGTATAAATCCAATATCCCCCGTTTCGCGTTTTTGTCTTTCAGGAATGCATCGACAAGCATCATAAGCGACGACTTCGGTACATGAAAATTTGTGATAAGTGCATCGGGAACTTTGAATTCGAAGGGTGGGAATATAAATATATCCGTTGCCCCGTGCATTCCTCGCGCCGCCGACTCGAGTGTGCGCACCACCGTTGTCCCGACGGTAACGACCGGATGGTTGTGTTCTTTCGCCACGCGGATCAACTTCGCGCTTTCTTCCGGAATCTCGAACCACTCATTATGGAGTTTCTTCTCCGCAATGTTTTCATCCTTCACCGGCGCGAATGTCCCGAGTCCCACATGCAGCGTCACCGGCACGTGAGAAATGTGTTTTTCGGCAAGTGATGCAAACACGCGTTCGGTGAAGTGGAGTGACGCGGTTGGTGCCGCAACGGAAAGCGGCACATCCGCGAATATCGTCTGATACCGTTCGCGCAACACCTCTTCGTGCAACATGTTTCCCTTTATATACTTCGGAATCGGTGTCGTGCCATATTGTTCGAGAAGTGCAGGCAAATCCTCACGTGGGAATTGCAACTCAAGAAAGAACCGCTCTTCGGTTTGTTTCCGCACCACAACAGATTTTCCATTCGGAAAGAACAACACCGAATCAACGTATAACTTCCTGTCGGCAAGACACGGGATGACATTGTCTCCCGTCTTCTCGTTTATAAGAAAAAGAATCTCCACCATTCCCCCATTCTCTTTTTTCAGTTTCACGCGCGCGGGAACCACCTTTGTGGTGTTCAATACAAGCAGTGACTCCTCGGGAAGATGCGCCGAGAGATTATAAAAATAATCGAATCGAACGTCATCTGTCTTTGTGTTATAGACGAAAAGCTGCGCGCTGTCCCGCGGCTCCGCGGGCGTTGACGCAATGAGCTCTTTCGGAAGTTCATAATCGTATGTATCAAGTAAGGACATAAATTTCTGTTCTAAAAAATCTATAAAATTTTAACTAAGAATTCTTCCTGTCTTCTTTCGCAATTTCTTCCGCTCGTTCTTTGATTTTTAATTTAAAATAATCCTTAAGCGGCATACTTTCATTGTTGTGTAGAACTTGATATTTTTCTTTCTCTGGATGGGCAATAACATCAATGAGTATTCTGACATATTGCTTTTTTAAATCCCAATAATTCTGAAGAATCTGACCTAATCCCTCTTGTGTCACATTTTTTGAAAATAAACTGATCGGTACTGCAGCTCTTTGAGGAAATCGGCGAATATATTTTTCTCTATCTTTTTGTTGTTGTAAATATTCAAAGACACTTAAAAATAAATCGTGACCATCCTCCTTTAAAAGTTCAGAAAATAAATCCTGGTCTTTTTGAGGAATTTCCTCGTTAAATTGTATGTCTTTTTTATAACCGAATAAATTTGTAATATTATCAACATTCATTTCAGGATTTTTCAACCCAATATCGTCCTCAATAAAATTTTCAATTGCCGCTTGCATAGATCCTCTGGGATTAACATCAAATTTATCTCGACCATACAGCCCCAGTATTTCTGATAGTTCTGATTGTGCTTCGCTGTTAAAGTTTTTAGTAAGTAAAAGATACATTAAACGGCTTGTTCTGCCGTTCGCGTCAGCATAGGGATGAATAGCATTTAAAGCAGAAGAAACAAGTAACCCAATATCTTCAAAACTCCTCTTGTTGTGATTCATCTCTTTTGCCGCAGTCAACACCTCAGTAAGCAATTCTGGTTTATCTTCATGTCGCGGCGGCACGTACTCGGTACCTAAAAGCGCTCCCCGAAGGACAACTCCCTTTCCGTCCATATCCCATTCTTCTTTCTTTCTCCCTCGTAAAATCCCATTCACACTATTTAACACTTCGAAAAAATCCTCCGATTGCAAATTTTCTATAAAAATACGTTTTTCTTCATCATTAGAAAAAACCTCCTCAACTGTTTTACCCCGAAGAGGCTCAATACCCCGAGCTGAATGAAAAAAACGTGAAACTACTTCCGAATATTTTTCACGCTCCATTGATTCTTCCCCGTTATTTGTCTGGAAAACACGTTCGTGCATATCTTATCTTTTTACTTGTATTTTAATTATATCACTAAAATAAACTCCATAAATCACGAATAAATAATTATTGTTTCAAAAGTTTTACCCGTGCCTTCTTCTCAAATTCTTCGAACATCCCGTTCCGAATCGCGCCTCGCACCTCGGACATGAATGTATTGAAAAAGAAAATGTTATGCATCGTCGCATATTCTCCCGCCTTTATGTCTTTCGAGTGAAACATATTGAAGAGCATTCCCCGCGTCATGCCGTGTGCACAGGTCGGGCACGCACATCCCGCCTCAATGGGTTCTTTTGAATTTTTGTTCGGATTCTTTTTCGCGTCGAATCTCCCCTCGTGCGTCCATATGCCTCCGTGTCGTGCTTCACGCGTTGGAATCACGCAGTCGAACGTATCAACGCCTTCCGCGACGCCATTCAAAATGTCTTCTATTTTTCCGATGCCCAAAAGATGGCGTGGCTTCTCTTCCGGCAATCCCGAAACACTCCATCCGATAACATCCCGCATCTGCGTCTCCCCGAACGATCCGCCGATCGCGAATCCATCAAATGGAAGATTTCCTATATAATGAGAACTCTCCTTCCGTAAATCTTCGAAGATGCCGCCCTGAACAATGCCATACAACATCTGTTGTTTTTTTCTCTCACCACTCCCATCCACCCATTGGCGCGAATGGGTGGATAACTCTTTTGGTCTGTTATGCACATCAATACAAATCTTTGCCCATCGATGCGTCCGTGCAAGTGCTTCTTTCTGATATACGTAATCGTGTTCGGGAGACGTGCACTCGTCGAACGCGAGAATGATATCCGCCCCGAGCTTCTCCTGAATTTCCATCGAAAGTTTCGGCCCGAGAAAACTCTCTCCATTATCAGTCATAAAATACGCCCCCTCTTCCGTAATCCTCACGAGATTCTTATCTCGCATATTCCTTTCATCATGTATCAGGAAATCGTCTGGAGGGAACTCTCGGAATCCTGGCGAGCTTGGTATCCGACGAATGTTGGATTCGCCAGGATGAGAGCGTAGAGCGGCTCTGTCCGCAGGAGACGGAGAACGCCCGGTCCCGACAGATGAATTCCTGATACCCCCCACTTTCCCTACCCCGTGTTCCCTCCCAAATCCAAGACTAAAAACCTGGAACCCTCCGCTGTCCGTCATAATGACGGTATTAGGAATATTCATCTCTACATGAAGTCCCGGAAATGTTTCGAGCTTCTCGCCAAGCTTCTGCCACAAGTGATACGTGTTCGCGATGATAAGTTGTACCTTCGCGTCCTTCATCCGTTCGGGAGGAAGACAGCGCACTTCCGCGTGTGTTCCCACGATCGCGTATGCGGGCGTCTCAACAATCCTCCCGCCGGGCGTCGTGAGCGTCCCGCTTCGTGCGTGAGAACCCGTATCTTTTTTGAGTATCGAAAACATTTGCGTTATATAGAAAACGTACAATATAGAACAGTTTTTTACAAAATATTTTGCTTTAAAAAATCATTAATTTCGCCCGCACTCATAACTCTATTTGAAGATAAAACTCTTTTATATGCGTTTCCCTTGAAGTAATGTAGTTTTCTTGAGGGACAAATTTTTGTATGAATTTTAGCTACGGTTTTTCCATTTAGACTTTCAAAGGTTATTTCTATATGATCACTACATGGTTCGATTTCTGAAACAATATCAAATAAATTTTTTTGTATTTCATCTTTTGTCTTCAAGGGTTCACTTCCATTAATACCACTTACCTCACCTTTATCTGTAATTCCAATTAGAATAATGCCAATATTTGTATTAAAAAACGCAGTCAGTGTTTTTCCTATTTCTGAGTGTGTAATTCCATTTTTAAATTCAATTGCTTGACCCTCGCCTTGAACTATCAGTTCCTCAATCGTCAACTCGTGTTTACCAGAAAGAATCATTGCTGCTTGATTATAGCGACAATAGTCACATTTCGGACTTGAATTAGGTAACTCTCCCTTCAAACACTCTGCGATCTCTTTTAATATAGATTCAATCCAAGAGTCGTTACCTGTATAAGAGAGAATTTCCATATTAAACTCAAGTTTTGCATCAAATACTTTTCTATCTCTATTTCCATTCGCATACACAAAATAACTAGTATTAGAAACAGGAAATCCATTCATACGAAAAAGCCATTGATAAATCTCTACCTGTCTCTTGTATGCACTTCGATATTCGGCGTCAAGTGTGATAGCAACCTCAGTTGATGTTGCCTTGTAATCAACCACAATAAGCTCTCCTTTAGGGTTAACCCACACGTCATCTACCGCGCCGGTGACAATAAGATTTGTCTCTCGATGAAAAAATTGAATACCTTTGAAATTCTCGCGCCACTCATCCATCATGTCGTGCTGGAACGGCACCGCATCGATGCCGTATGCTTCCATAAGTGGATGGCGTGTTCCATGCGCGCGATGCACATCAAACTCTTTTTTCAAAAGCGTATCGACGGCCGAATTCAGCGTGAACGGAAATCCCGGCGGACGTGCGATACCAAGTCTTCTATCAAGATAAAAACAACGTGGACATTCCGTAAAAAGTTCTATTTTCGAACGCGAGATCTTGAATGGGTCTGTGTTCTTCGGATTGTATATATTGCGCGAACGCTGTCCAGGAATCGCCATACTTACTACTATATACCAAATACTCTTTTTTATACTACCTCTTTCTGACAACACTCCTCACAATACACATTTTTAAAATCCTTTGGGTCATAGAAAGACACGAATGAAACACCGCAAACGGGACACGTTCTCTCGAATGTTTCCATGCCAAGTAGATACACTTTTCTGAAATACGCGAGACGAACGAGCGGATGCTCTCGCGGTAACGCGATCTTTTCGCGGCGGTAAAAATCAAGTTCGTATGGCGTCAATCGGAAATATTTTTTGTTTTTTTCGTCGTAAATATTCTTTTCAAGGATCGAATCTTCGACATTCACAATATCGTCGGGAAGGTCATTTGAAGAAACAATATTCGTATCAGCACTGTCCGAAAAGAATTCGACCTCCGAAACATCATATCCATATTTCCCCGGTATCGAGAAATCATTGAACCCCGGATATGATGCGTCAATGGATATGCGGTATGGAACGGTCGCCATGGACGGAGGAAAAAACTCCCCATATTCCCCGCTCTTCAGCATATTCGTTTTTATCACATCGACAGTTTTCCAATACTCCGCTTCGGAATATTGCTTATTAAAAATGCAAAATGATTTGTTTGAAAGTCCGACGCACCCGAAACAATTCCGTGAATTCCTGCACAGATCGCAATATTCCATATCGCGGCAATTATCCGTCTGCACCGAGAACTTCACCCCGTAATTGTCCCGCATGCTGGTAAGGATGGATTCGTAACACAATTGCCCATTGATCCCTCCAAGAACATCGAATGTGTCGGTATACCCCGCGAGACCCATTGAATAATTCACCCGCTCGCTGTCATAGACAAAATACACAAAAAAACAGTCCTTTGAATTCTCGATATAGTCGCCGAACCCGCCTACCGCGCGATTATTGTGATTCGGTTTGTATACTGCATTTTTCTTCAACTCCTCGAACTGCGCGAGATAGGTACGCAAGACATTGAAGCTTCCGAGAGAGAATCCTCTCATTTTTTCTTCATATTCCTCTTTGGTGAGTTGCGCCCCGAAAAAATAATATTTTTTATTGCGTAAATTCGCGGACATGAAACATTTTTCACAATTCCGGCAATCATAAAGAAAATAAGAATCAATGCACGAACGCGATTGCTCCACGAAAAAACACCGGAACGAATCTTCAAGATATTGGGATCCGTAGCATCGGTCGCAGCGCCACAGGGATTCGCAATCCACGCAATCTTTGCTTTTATCACAGCACACGAAATATTGGAGGTTTTCACCGCTCAATGTTTCGAATGTCAGATAGCAATTCTTCAAATGCGTCGATGCATTCGTGAAGTCACTGTTCACGTTTGTCGTGTCGGTAATAAGATTCGGGCGTGGCACCCTGAGAAAAAGATCGTGTAATTGCGTGAAAAGATCCTTCCCCACGTCATAGCCAACGCCATATTCCATCGGATTCCACTCGTCGGAAAACCAAACTTGATGTTCGTATATCTTGTAGGGAGTATTGGGCGGGTACACCGCAATCACCTTCTTTCCAGAAAACGCGGAAGAAACACGAAAAAGATGATAGGTGTTCGTATACGCGTGTCTTCTGCGTATGCGTTCTTTCGGTGAAAGTGTCGGAAGTGGCAACTGCATTCGGCGATAGAACGTAATATCTTCCGGACGCACATAAAACTTCTCCCCTGAAAAACGACACACTCTCCACTGACCCCCATGCTCATCAAGAATGAGTGTCCGGTAGTACGCATGAAGTGCCGCATCGAATTGTGGAGTTTTTGAGTTCATATCACCTCTTTCTGATAACATTGTTCGCAGTATACGACTTCAGGTCTCTCGGGTGCGTAACTTGTTTCAAATTCATTCACACATCCATCCTTCATACATTTCCGATGCCAGAGTTTCAAAGGATTCCGTTGCGCCAACCGTTCATAATGCCTGCAGTTCGGACAGAGACGTGGTAATGGAAGCCCGCCCGAACGACCGGATATATCGTCCGGTCGGGCAGGATTCGCCTTCCGATAAAATTGAAGTTCAGAGGGAATAACTCTGAAAGCGACGGTGCACTGATGCATACACTTGCCTCCATGGGCGCATCCGATGGCTTCCGCAAGAATCGAATCATCCACATCCCTTATATGGTCTGAAAGGTCTTCGGCACGCTTCGTAATGGTATGCGTTTTCACATCGGGGTCTCTCCATGTATACCCTTTTGAAAGCGCCTCTTCCTTTGTTAATGGATAATACTCCTGCGCCATTGTTTCGTTATACCTGAGCGGACTGAGTTCCGGAGGAAAATACTCGCCATAGGGATACACCCTCCCCTTCGCGTCTATATACGGCATCTCGTTCATATGCGCGATGATCTTCGGCACCAACGCTTCATATTCTTCTTTCGTATATTGTTTATTTAAAATGCAATACTGTTTGTTCGTAAGCCCCACGCAACCGAAATTGTATGAGCACCCGGAAATGCACGAATGCGTATAATGCGAATACGATGTGTCACCCGAGCTGAGACTGAATTTTGATCCGTGCCCGAAACCCGCTCCCTGCCCTTCGTATGCAAGCGTCGGTTTTGTCGCAACGGTAATATCGTAGTTGTCCGTTCCTCCCTCATCGAGAATGCGCCATACATATTTCGAATCCGCGTTCCCCACGATATCGAACGAATAGTGGCAATTGTGCGACGATTCTATCCCGTTCCCGCTCACATTCTCCGAATGGAAAATATCCGCAAAGCGGTGTATCACTCCCCTTGATTGTTCCTCGAATATTTTTTTGAATTCAGAAAGTCGGGCGTAGGAACCGATATCAAGTCGGGCAAGCTCTTTCTCGTAGCTCTCCTTGTCGTACTGCTTGTTCAGAATGCAATACTGCTTGTTCCGAAGGTTCCAACAGCCGAAACATTTTGAACAGTTCCTACAATCGTACAAAAAACCGGAATCGCTGCAATTCGTCGCTTTTGCGCTGAAAAGAACATTGAAACAATTCGTGCAATCGGTAGACCGGTAACAATGTTCGCTTTTTCTCGATGCGAGAAGATCCATCGAATCGCGGCATTCGTTTATGCCTTCGGAATAACTGCAATGCTCATTAAATGAGGAGGAAAAAACCAGATAACAACTCTTGGAACTCACCGTCATGTTCACATAGTCGCTGTCCACCGAATTCATGCTCGAAAGGCTCGGAAGCGGCGTCACACGAAGCAGTGCCGTGAATTGTTCGAAAAATGGCCGTGAAAAATCATACGGCTTTCCATTAACAAGCGGGTCGTGCTTTTGAGACCACCAGCAGGATGGACAATAGACCACGAGATCCTTCTCGGGAGAAAACACGGAAATAATGGGGTCGTTGTGTCCTTCCGCATCACAGGGACGTTTGTAAAGATTCCGTGTGTTCCGCCACATCATGCGCCTGATCGTTCTGCACTCCGGGCACCATGTCGGCGGCGGCACCTCTATTTTTTTGTAGAAATCAAAGTCTTCACTTTCAATCGTGAAATTATACTTACAGTT
Source organism: bacterium (assembly GCA_021811055.1). Lineage (GTDB taxonomy): Bacteria > Patescibacteriota > Minisyncoccia > UBA6257 > GWB1-50-10 > GWA2-45-9. The sequence continues at coordinate 200 of JAJZPU010000012.1, read as the reverse complement.
CTGACAGATTTTTACTTCGTTATTCATAATGTTTGCAACTTGCCCCGTAGTGAAGCGAAGCTTCTACTGCTGGGGTTCTGACATTTTTTTTGTTCTCTGTTCATGATGCGTAACACCACCCCCAAATAAAATTAAATATGTACAAGATATGAGGATAAAAATTTCTGTATCGCAAGCACGGTTTCATTTTTCAACTTCGA
>JAJZPU010000055.1 GCA_021811055.1 bacterium | reverse complement strand
GAAAAAACGGTGGTAGAGTAGTGGATATGAAGGAGGTAAAAAAGATAACCATTGCGATTCCCGCGAGAAACGAGGAGAAATTCATCGGACACTGCCTCGATTCACTTCTCCTTCAGACGCATCCGAAAGAACTGACCGAGATCATTATCGTCGACGGCGCAAGCGCCGACCACACGAAACAGGTTGCGCTCGAATACGCAAAAAAATATCCATTCATAAAAGTACTCGACAATCCAAAAAAATATACGCCCTATTCGATGAATATCGGCGTGAAAAACGCGACGGGCGATGCGGTCACGATCGGCGGCGCACACTCAACATACGAAAAAGACTACCTTGAAAAATGCGTGCGCTATTTGAATGAGTATCCCGATGCCGCGAATGTCGGCGGCGGCATCCGCACTACACCGTCACGCGATACCCTCACCGCGAAAGGAATCGTTGCGGCGCTCAGTTCGTTTTTCGGTGCCGGCAATTCACTTTTCCGCACGGGCATTACCACACCCACGTGGGCGGACACCGTTTTCGGCGGTTGTTTTCGAAAAGAGCTTTTTGAAGAAGTCGGCTATTTTAATGAACACCTCACTCGAAGCCAAGACATGGAGTTCAACATCCGTCTCAAAAAAGCGGAAAAGAAAATTCTCCTCGTTCCGGATATCGTAAGCATCTATCACCCCAAGGCGACATTTTGGAGCTTTTTCATACACAATCTGAAAGATGGCATTTGGGCGATCCTTCCCATGAAATACGGCGCGCGCATGTTTAAGCTCCGCCATCTGCTCCCCTTCTTTTTTGTCGCCGGACTTATTGGATCGCTCCTTCTTTCTCTCCTTGTGCCATTTTTTATATACTTCTTTTATATCGGACTCGGACTTTGGATACTCGCGGCATTGTATTTCTCGGTAAAAATTTCTCTCCGGGAAAAAACTATCGTTCTTCTCCCCTTCATATTCATTGCGTTTGCGGTGAGACATTTCGGTTACGGACTCGGATCAATTGTCGGATTCATTAGATTAATCACAGGATAGTGGTTACCATAAATGCATGAAACTCGCTTTCCTCGCCGCAGCAAATTCAATCCATTCAATACGCTGGATTCAATACTTTTCAGACAGAGGGCATTCCGTTGTCTGGATATCTCTTGCGCCGGCATCACCCGAGGCAAGTGAACTCATCAAAAAAACGGCATATTACGAGATCTCTCCCTCGCCACTTGCGGACATAAACGGAAGAAAGGCGCTATTGAATATCCTTCCCGCGGTACGCGATGTAAAAAAAATACTCAAAAAAGAACATCCCGATGTGCTTCATATTCACTCTGCGGGTACTTATGGACTCATCGGCATGCTCTCGGGGTTCCATCCACGTATCGTGACACCGTGGGGATCCGACATCCTTCTCGCTTCATCGCTTTTCAAAAAAATACTTATTGAATATATCGTCTCAACCGCCGATGCCCTCACCTGTGACGGTGAAAACACATCAAAAGCACTTCAGGAATTCGGCGCCGATACACAGAAAATATCGATTATCCGATTTGGTACCGATGTAAAAAAATTCGAATTTCCCCCACGAATACAGAGCACCAACAGTGTCATACGCGTGCTTTCATTAAGAAACATCGAACCGGTGTATAATATCGAAACGCTTATTGCGGCGGCAGAGATCGTCCACAAAGAAAATACAAACGTGCATTTCCAAATCGCGGGAGATGGAAGTGAACGTAAAAAACTCGAGACGCTCGTGCAAGAAAAGAATCTTCAGGATGTTGTGGTGTTTTCGGGGCGATATACTCCCATCGCACTTCCACAAATGTTTGGGAGTGCCAATATATATGTTTCGACATCGCTTTCCGACAGCGGACTTTCCGCCTCGACCGCCGAGGCGATGGCGGCGGGGCTTCCCGTTGTTGTAAGCGACTCGGGAGATAACCGCGAATGGATAAAGGAAGAACGCGGAGGATTTGTGTTTCCCTGTGGTAACGCACAAGCGCTTGCCGAGGACATTCTCTTCCTTGTGGCACATCCCGAAACAAGGCGGCAATTCGGAGAATACAATAAAAATCTTATAGGAGAAAAAAATAATTATTGGAAAGAGATGGAAAAAATGGAACGTATATATTCCGAAATCCGCGCGTAGCCGCAAAAAATCATGACGAAAATATTGCGATTCATCAAAAAGATACTCGATACCGTCTTCGGTTCACGTGCCGATCTCTGGTATTGGAAGTTTCGCCATTTTATCGATCCAAAATGGGCGGAAAGTTATATATCGAATGAGTCACTCGCTCACCCACACCGAAAACTCCTTGTCGCTACGGCGGAAAAATATACCCCCATACATTCCGTATTTGAAATCGGATGCGCATCGGGACCGAATCTTTTTCTTCTCGCGCAAAAATTTCCCGACGCGGTATTCAGTGGAATCGATATAAGTCCAAGCGCGGTGGAAAAAGGTGCTGTATGGCTTACGGAAAAAAACATCGAAAATATTTCTCTTATAGTGGGAGGATTTGATTTTCTCTCCACTCTTCCCGATAAATCATTCGATATAGTCTTAAGCGATGCCACACTCCTCTACGCCGATCCAAAACAGGTACGAATCGTGATACAAAATATGATCCGTATCGCAAAAAAAGCAATTATTCTTGTGGAACAACATACCGACGGAAAGTCCTTTTATAATTCGCATTGGGTACATAACTACAAAGACATCGTTCCGGACGCATTATTCACCAGAATTCCATCGGATGTATGGGGTGGTGATTGGGGAAAATACGGGTATATAATTGAAATACCATGCATCAAAAAATAAGTGTCATCGTCTGCGGTTTTAACGAAAAAGAGGTGGTGATTTCCCGAAGTCTCGCGTCGGTAGAAATGCAAGATTACTCAAATATGGAGGTCTTTTTTATCGATGATTCTGGAAAGGAACGTTTTCGCGCGCTTGTAGAAAAAAAATTCTCCGATTTTTTTTATATTCCTTCTTCTTTTCACAATAATGCTAAGGCTCTCAATCTTGGTATTTCACGTTCGAGTGGCACATATATCGCAATACTCGACGGAGACGACGAGTGGATACATCATCAAAAATTAACACTTCAGATAGATTTCTTAGAAAAAAATAATGATTACGCGGCTCTCGGAACCGGAATTGAAATTAAATACCCAGATGGTAAAACCGTGATAAAAGATTTTTCTGACAAAAAAAACATCACCGAAAATCTCCTCCTTGAAAATCCTGTATGTCATTCATCCGTGTTGTTTCGACGTTCGTCAATAGAAAAAGTGACA
>JAJZPU010000054.1 GCA_021811055.1 bacterium | reverse complement strand
AATTCTTAAAGCGCGCGCCGTGTTGCATGAGTATGTTCAGGTGTTCCTCGATAAGCTCTTTTCTGAATAATTCCTCCATGGAGGGGCTGTAATGCAAGACCGCCGCGCGGCGCAGATATTGGATGAGGTCCTTCGTAAATTGCGCGATGTTGTAGCCGCCCTCGTAAATTTCGGAGAGCGCTTTGAGTGCCCCGTCGATATTTTTTTCGAGCAGGAATCCTGAGAATTCGGAGAGCTTATGAAATCCAATCTTTCCGATCGCGCGCTCGACATCCTCAAGCTTGATCTCTTTTTTTCCGAATGAGATGAGCTGATCGAGAAGGGACTCCGCATCGCGGAAACTTCCTTCCCCCGCGGACGCGATGAGATCGACAGCCTCCTTCGATACCGCTATTTTTTCTCCTTTCGCGATATGTAGAAGTTTTCCCGAGACCTCATCTATCGTGATGCGTTGGAAATGGAACTGCTGCGTGCGCGACGCGATCGTCGCGGGAACTTTTTCCGTTTCCGTTGTCGCGAGGATGATGATGACATAGTGCGGCGGTTCCTCGATCGTTTTCAAAAGCGCGTTCCACGCGTCTTTTGTGAGCATGTGCGCCTCGTCGATGATGAATATCTTGTATGCATATTTGCTGGGGGAGAGGCGGACGCTTTCCTTCAGATCGCGGATCTCGTCGATGCCGCGGTTCGATGCCGCGTCTATCTCGATGACGTCGAGATTTCGTCCCTCGTCAATCGAGACGCACGCCGAGCATTCGTTGCAGGGTTCTCCTTTCGTTTTGAATTTCGAATCGCTCAACCGCTTCTCGCAGTTCGCGATCTTCGCGATGAGCCGCGCCGTCGTGGTCTTTCCCGTGCCGCGCGGTCCAGAAAAAAGATACGCATGCGCCAGCCGGTCCTGTTTCGCGGCCTCTCTCAATATCTTTACGATCGTTTCCTGACCCAAAAGATCGGCGAAAGAAAGCGGTCGATATTTCCGGTAGATGGCAAGTGACATGAATTCAGTATATCGTATGCTGTATTTTGTATAAAGTATCCAAATACTTACTACGTGTGGCGTTATACTATATACTTATCTCATATGGGCAATCTCATTATAAAGAGTTCGGCATTCAAGGATGGGGAGAGAATTCCCGCGAAATATACTTGCGACGGCGATAATGTAAATCCATTTCTCGAGATACGAAATGTGCCGCAGGGAACGAAAAGTCTCGCGCTTATCGTTGACGACCCGGACGCGACAAACGGAGGAGTCTGGGACCACTGGATCATCTGGAACATAGAACCGGGAACGCAATATATCGCCGAAGACACCGTGCCGCATGGATCGGTGCAGGGAAAGAGCAGTTGGGGCTCACGCCGCTATGGGGGCCCTTGTCCGCGTGAAGGAAGCGCGCCACATCGTTATATGTTCAAACTGTACGCGCTCGACACGGCACTCGAACTTCCCGAAGAGTCGGGAAAAACGGAACTGCTTCCCGCGATCGAAGGACACATTCTTGATGAGGCGATACTCATGGGAAAGTACGGGAGATAGAAATTGCCGCGCAATTTCTGGTTTGTAATGTTAAAAGCGTGTAAAACATGTTCAATACGAAATTTTGAGCGGATAAAATAAAAACATGAACGAAGAACGGACATGTCAAAACTGTAAGAATAAATTTATCATCGAGAATGAAGATTTTCAGTTTTACAAAAAAATAGACGTGCCGGCGCCGACGTGGTGCCCGGAGTGCAGAAACCTGAGACGTATGATGTGGCGGGAAGAACGGACTCTTTTTAAAAATGTATGCGGATTATGCGGAAAACAGATCATTACCATTCACGCTCCGGGAACACCTTTTACCATATACTGTCGGGAATGCTGGTGGTCCGATAAATGGGATCCAATGGATTACGGCAAAGAATATGATTTTTCACAGCCGTTTTTTGTGCAATATCATACACTTCTTGAAGCGGTTCCTCGCCCTGCGCTTACAGGGAGCAATCTTGTACGCAGCGACTATTCACACGCGTGTAAGAATCTTAAGGATTGCTATTATGTGTTCTGGAGTTATTTTTCGGAAAACTCACAATTTAGTTATGGACTTCTGTTTTCAAAGGACACGTACGATTCGTATGTAGTTGATAATTCGGACCATGTGTATTTTTCGCTTCATTCCAATCGTTTGTATCGGACAAAATTCGGATATTTCTCCGATGAGTGTCTTGATTCCGCGTTTCTTTTTGATTGTGTCGGGTGTTCAAATTGTTTCGGATGCGTGAACCTGAGAAAACAGAAATACTGCCTTTTTAACAAAAAACTCTCCAAAGACGAATATGTGAAAGAGATTGCGGAGTGGGATTTGGGGAGTTATAGAAAACTTGAGAAGATGAAGAAGAAATTTGTGGAACTGTATCTCTCTCTTCCACGCCGGCACGCGCATATTATAAACAGTTATGATGTTACCGGCGATATTATCCGCGACACAAAGAATTGTAAAACATGTTTTTCAGCGCTCGATAATGTGGAAAACTGTAAATATATTTACTTTGGCGGATTGAATCTGAAGGATAGCTATGATGTAAGCGGGGGAGGATTGAATTCCCAACTTCTCTATGAAATTTATGCCATGACGGAGAATCTTGAACGATGTTTCTTTTCGGCCGGAGGAAACGGTTCTGTTGATACGATGTATTGTGATTGGGCGAGAAACTCGTCGGATTCTTTCGGATGTGTGTCCGTAGAGAATAAGAAATATTGCATATTGAATCGACAGTATACAAAAGAAGAATACGTAGAGCTTAAAAAGAAGATTGTCGAGCATATGGATGAGATGCCCTATGTGGACAAAAAAGGACGCATATATAAATATGGAGAATTTTTCCCGCCAGAATTTTCTGCCTATGCGTACAATGAATCAGCCGCATTTCCATGGTATCCAAGAACAAAAGAAGAGATTCTTGAGGAGGGGTGGCAATGGCGGGATGAGGTGGAGCGAAATTATACAATCACGATGAAAAAGGAGGATATTCCAGATCACATAAAAGATGTTCCCGACTCGATTTTGAACGAAATCATTGAGTGCGAGCATTCCACGGATTTGTGGCAGACGGAACACAAACCATGTCTCGACGGATGTACAAGAGCATTTCGGCTTACCAAAGAAGAATTGGCATTCCATCGAGAAATGAATATCGCCTTGCCGCGTCTTTGTCCAAATTGTCGGACGGCCGAGATACTTTCGTGGCGGAATGGATTTCATCTCTACAAGAGAAAATGTATGTGCGTGGGAAATGAAAAATCAGGCATAACAGATGAAAAATATAAAAACACCGCAGAACATTTTCATAAAGACCAGCCGTGTTCGAATGAGTTCGAGACAACTTTTTCACCGGACAAGAAGGAAGTTATG